>NZ_JBNNVR010000154.1:0-5644 GCF_050280645.1 Pseudomonas sp. NPDC089554 | reverse complement strand
GGAGCCGCGAGCTGAAACTGCCGATTCGCGAACTCAAGCGCGAGATCGCCGAGTTGATCACACTCAAGCCCGGCGCCAGGTCTTCCAGGTCGGCGGTCGGCACTTTTTCCACCAGGTTCTCGGGCGCCCCGAAGCTGCGGGCGATGGCGCGCACCTGGTTCTTCACCAGGCCGCTCAGCGGCGCCAGGTCGCAAGCGCCATCACCGAATTTGGTGAAGAAGCCCATCACGGCTTCGGCTGCGTGGTCGGTGCCGATTACCAGGCCCGCACGGGCGCCGGCGATGGTGTACTGGGCCACCATGCGCATGCGCGCCTTGGTGTTGCCGACGACGAAATCCACCAGGGTCGGCGAGCCGCCCTTCAGCTCTTCGACTTCCGCAGCCAAGGCCTTCACCGCCGGGGCGATGTCGACGGTATGCACTTCGTCGGCCTTGATCACTTGCAGGCAGGCCTGGGCATCGTGCTCGTCGTGTTGCACCTGGTAGGGCAGGCGCACCGCGATGAAGGTGTAGGCCTTGTCGCCCGTCTCGGCGCGCAGTTCGTTGATTGCGCGCTGGGCGAGCAGGGCGGCGGTCATTGAGTCGACCCCTCCGCTGATGCCCAGTACCAGCGTCTTTAGCCGGGCGTTGGCCAGGCAATCCTTGATGAAGGCCACACGCCGGGCGACTTCTGCCTCGAGCGCTGCGGCGTCGGCGAACGGCGGCTGCACTTGCAGTGCTTGCGCGATCTCTCGCTGGACGGCTTGCATGGGTTACTCCTTGTTAGGCACTTTGAATACGTGGCGCAGGTAGGTGACGAAGTTTTCGTCGCGGCACTGGGTCTTGGCAGCTTCGTCGGAAATCTTCGCCACCGGCGAGCCGTTGCAGTCGGTCATTTTAAGCACGATGCTCATCGGCGCCACCCCGGGTATGTCGCACGTGAGGTTGGTGCCGATGCCGAAGCTGACATTGATGCGCCCGCGCAGGGCACGGAAGATCTCCAGCGCGCGGGTCAGGTTCAGGCCGTCGGAAAACACCAGGGTCTTGGTCATCGGGTCGATCCCCAACTGGCGGTAATGGGCGATGGCCTTTTCCGCCCAGGCCACCGGTTCGCCCGAGTCGTGGCGCAGGCCATCGAAAAGCTTGGCGAAGTACAGGTCGAAATCGCCGAGGAAGGCATCCATGGTGATGCAATCGGTCAGGGCGATGCCGAGCAGCCCGCGGTACTCGCGGACCCAGCAGTCCAGGGCGGCGATCTGGCTGTCGATCAGTCGCGGCCCGAGCTGCTGGTGGGCCATGATCCATTCATGGGCCATGGTGCCCAGGGGCTTGATATCCAGTTTCCATGCCAGGTCGACGTTGCTGGTGCCAACGAAACGTGCCGGGAAGTCGTCGCGCATCACCCGCACCACTTCTTCCTGCACCCGGCTGGAGAAGCGTCGGCGGGTGCCGAAGTCGGCGACCTGCAAGTGTTCCAGCTCATCATTGGTGGCGTGTGCACGCAGCCAGTCGAACTTGCGGTACAGCTGGTCGCGGGCCTCGACTAGGCGCATGTGCGGGTGCAGGTGGCGGTTGCGCACCTCGCTGATGATCGCAAGCAAAGGCACCTCGAACAGGATCACGTGCAGCCACGGGCCGCGCAGGCGCAGGAACAGTTGGTCGTGCTCGATTCCCAGGTGCACGTAGCGCAGGTTGAAGCGGAACAGGCGCAGGAAGCGCAGGAAGTCCGGCTTGAGAAAGCTGATGCGCTCGAGAAAGGCCAGCTGGCCGTCATCCAGCGTGAGTTCGCTGAGGCCTTCGAGTTGGCGGCGTATCTCGCCCAGGTAAGGGCGCAGGTCTTCGCCATTGCGGCAGCGGAATTCCCACTCCACGTCGGCATCGGGGTAGTTGTGCAACACCCCCTGCATCATCGTCAGCTTGTAGAAATCGGTATCGAGCAGGTTGTGCACGATGCGCTCGGCGAATGCGCTCTCGCTCATTCAGGGGCTCCTGGTCGGCGCGGGAATAAACGCCATTGTGCCAGTGTTTCATTTGAGGATGAGGCATTTGTGGCCTAGCCGATGGCCCTATCGCGGGGCATGTCGGAATAGCTATGAAAGGGCCATCACCCACACACTACCGTTTCTTCCTACAGCGACTAGCCTTTTTTCGGTGCGCGTCTGTAGCAGTTTCGCACTGAGGATGTGCACTTCGGTGACGTCAGCCGGTTACAGGTTGGTTGCACGTTGACGTATACGGGGGTTGCAATGATGGCGCGAGAGGGTTGCTCCTCGGTTGTTGATGCGGTGGCGCTTGCCGTGTGGCAGACGGTTGCACGCTCAATAAAGAAACGTCCTTCGCGCCCTCGCTGCGGCTCAACAGCGTGTGTTTTCGTGATCGATAAAACCGATGGCACGGCCCTTGCTCTGAGCACAGGGCAGAAGTTGTAGTGCCAACCAAAAAAAACTCTTAGGAGCACCACCACATGTCGCAGACGTTTTACAAGAAAGGTTTCCTGGCTCTGGCCGTTGCCACGGCACTGGGTGTTTCTTCGTATGTGCAAGCCGACGTCAAGATCGGTGTCGCGGGCCCCATGACGGGCGCCAACGCAGCGTTTGGCGAGCAATACATGAAAGGTGCCCAGGCGGCGGCGGACAAGATCAACGCCGCAGGCGGCGTCAATGGCGAGAAGATCATCCTGGTGGCGGGCGATGACGCCTGCGAGCCGAAGCAGGCCGTGGCCGTGGCCAACCGCCTGGTCGACCAGGACAAAGTGATTGGCGTGGTAGGGCATTTCTGCTCCTCCAACACCATCCCTGCTTCCGAGGTGTACGACGAAGCCGGCGTGATCGCCATCACCCCAGGCTCCACCAACCCACAGGTGACCGAGCGCGGCCTGTCCGGCATGTTCCGCATGTGCGGCCGTGACGACCAGCAAGGCATCGTCGCCGGCGACTACATCGTCGACGTGCTCAAGGGCAAGAAAGTGGTCGTGCTGCACGACAAGGACACCTACGGCCAAGGCCTGGCCGACGCCACCAAGGCCCAGCTGGAGAAGCGCGGCGTGAAGCCTGTGCTGTACGAAGGCCTGACCCGTGGCGAGAAAGACTTCAGCGCCGTGGTCACCAAGATCCGCGCCGCCGGTGCCGATGTCGTCTACTTCGGCGGCCTGCACCCGGAAGCCGGCCCGCTGGTTCGTCAGCTGCGCGAGCAGGGCCTGAAGGACGTGGCGTTCATGTCCGACGACGGCATCGTTACCGACGAGCTGGTCACCACCGCCGGTGGCGCCCAGTACACCAATGGCGTGTACATGACCTTCGGCGCCGACCCACGCCTGCTGCCAGACAGCAAGGAAGTGGTCGAGGAGTTCCGCAAAGGCGGCACCGAGCCTGAAGGCTACACCCTGTACGCCTACGCCTCGGTCCAGGCCCTGGCTGCCGCGTTCAACGGCGCCAAGTCGAACAAGGGCGAAGACGCCTCCAAGTGGCTCAAGGCCAACCCGGTCAAGACCGTCATGGGCGAGAAGAAGTGGGACAGCAAGGGTGACCTGACCGTCTCCGACTACGTGGTCTACCAGTGGGATGCCAACGGCAAGTACCACCAGCTCGACAAACAAAAATAACAATGGCTGACGGCCCGGCGTGCAAAGCGCCGGGCCATTGCCTTGCGGTATCTGTACTTTATCCGTAGATCTGCACAGCCCAGCCCGGCGAGAGGTGTTGCACCGGCCCTCGCTGTGCTCGGCGCTCGTGCAATCTCAACAGGTGAGATTGCGTTATGGATGGTATTTTCCTGCAGCAACTGATCAATGGGCTGACCCTCGGGTCTGTCTATGGTCTGATCGCCATCGGCTACACAATGGTCTATGGCATCATCGGCATGATCAACTTCGCGCACGGCGAGGTGTACATGATTTCCGCGTACCTCGCGGCGATCAGCCTGGCATTGCTGGCCTACTTCGGCATCGAATCGTTCCCCCTGCTGATGCTCGGCACGCTGTTGTTCACCATTGTCGTCACGGGCGTCTATGGCTTCACCATCGAACGCATCGCCTACAAGCCCCTGCGTAACTCCACCCGCCTGGCACCGCTGATCAGTGCCATCGGTATCTCGCTGATCCTGCAGAACTATGCGCAAATCAGCCAGGGCGCTCGCCAGCAAGGCGTGCCCACCCTGCTCGAAGGCGCCTGGCGCCTGGAGGTCGGCACCGGCTTCGTGCAGCTGACCTACACCAAGATCTTCATCCTGGTCGCTGCCTTCGTTGGCATGGGCCTGCTGACCTACGTCATCAAGTACACCAAGCTCGGCCGCATGTGCCGTGCAACCCAGCAAGACCGCAAGATGGCCTCGATCCTGGGGATCAACACCGACCGGGTGATCTCCTACGTGTTCGTCATCGGCGCAGTGATGGCCGCCCTGGCGGGCGTGCTGATCACCATGAACTACGGCACTTTCGACTTCTATGCAGGCTTCATCATCGGCATCAAGGCGTTCACCGCCGCGGTGCTCGGCGGTATCGGCTCGCTGCCTGGCGCGATGCTCGGCGGGATCATCCTGGGGATTTCCGAGTCGCTGTTCGCCGGCCTGATCAACTCCGACTACAAGGATGTGTTCAGCTTCTCGCTGCTGGTGTTGATCCTTATCTTCCGTCCGCAAGGCCTGTTGGGCCGTCCGCTCGTGGCTAAGGTGTGAACATGTCTGCTGCCAATTCTGCCTCTGTATCCCAAACCAAGGGTTTCGATATCAAGCGCAGCTTGATCGAAACCGTTGTCGCCGGCTTGCTGGCGCTTATCGTCTTCGGCCCGATCGTGGGCGTTGTGCTCGACGGCTACAGCTTCAATGCCGAGCCTTCGCGTGTGGCCTGGCTGGTCGGCGGGGTGATGGCCGGGCGCTTCCTGCTCAGCCTGTATCTGCAAACCGCTGGCGGGCAGCGCTTGCTGCACAGCTTCGACAGCGGTGGCTCGGGTGTGCACGTCAACGCCCCGGACTACAAGTCGCGCCTGCGCTACATCATTCCGGCGCTGGTGGTCATCGCCATCGTCTTCCCGATCTTCGCCAACAAGTACCTGCTGACTGTGGTCATCCTCGGGCTGATCTACGTGCTGCTGGGCCTGGGCCTGAACATCGTGGTGGGTCTGGCCGGCCTGCTAGACCTGGGCTACGTGGCGTTCTACGCCATCGGCGCCTATGGCCTGGCATTGGGCTACCAGTACCTGGGCCTGGGCTTCTGGACCGTGCTGCCGCTGGCGGCCATCGCCGCAGCGCTGGCGGGGTGCATATTGGGCTTCCCGGTGTTGCGAATGCACGGTGACTACCTGGCCATCGTGACCCTGGGCTTCGGTGAAATCATTCGCCTGGTGCTGAACAACTGGCTGTCGTTCACCGGCGGCCCGAATGGCATGCCGGCGCCGTCGCCGACCTTCTTCGGGCTGGAGTTCGGTCGTCGGGCGAAGGATGGCGGGGTACCGATCCATGAGTTCTTCGGCTTCGAATACAACGCCAACCTGAAATTCATCTTCATCTACGCCGTGCTGTTCCTGGTCGTGCTGGCCGTGCTCTACATCAAGCACCGCCTGACCCGCATGCCGGTCGGCCAGGCCGCTGCCGATGCTGCCGAAGATATTGCCTTCCACATGCCGGGCGTTGGGCAGCATGGCCGCCACGCTGTTACGCAGCGCAGGGATGCC
>NZ_JBNNVR010000153.1:0-5786 GCF_050280645.1 Pseudomonas sp. NPDC089554 | reverse complement strand
GTTTTGTAAGATTTGGTTGCGCTGGTTTTTCCGATGGCGCAAGGCGGGATGCCGGGTCGCCTTCTTCGTGGGCAAGCCCGCTCCTACAGGGTTTTCACTGAACCTGTAGGAGCGGGCTTGCCCGCGAACCAGGCGCCGCAGTGTCTAGAACCTGGACCCAGGCTCCAGCAGGAAATCCATCTCTTCACTGGTACTAGGCCGCCCCAGCACCAGGTTACGGTGCGGGAAGCGCCCGAACCGGGCAATCACCCGCTGGTGCTTCTCGGCATAGTCCAGAAAGCCTTCGAACAGCCGCTTGTTGGCCTCAGGCTGTTCATCCAGCAACATCTGGTAGCGTTCCACGCACAGGTTCTGCCAGTCCAGCACCTCTGCATGCTCCAGCACCAGCAGCACGAACACCCGCTGGATCGGCAGCAACTGGTAGTCCCAGCCCTTCTGCAAACCCTGCAAGGCCACCACCTGGGCACGCCGGTCGCCCTCGAAGGCGCGCGGCGTGTCGCGGTAGATCATGCGTGGCAGCTGGTCGAGCAGCAGCAACAGGCCAAGCCAGCCCTGGGGGCTTTGCTGCCATTCGTCCAGGCCACCGGCCAGGGCGTGCTCGACCAGGTCGCCGAACAGTGCCTGGGCCTCGGCATCATGGCTCTTGCCGAACCAGAAGGTGTTCTTCTCGTCCGCCACGGCCTGCGGGCTGGCGCCCCAGCCGAACCACCATTCCAGCAACGGCTGCCAAGGTGCAAGCATGGGTTACTCCTTGTGGTAGGCGGTGACGCGCTCCACCTCTTCCTTCGAACCGAGGATCACCGACACACGCTGGTGCAGGCTGTCTGGCTGGATGTCGAGGATACGCTCGTAACCATTGGTGGACGCGCCACCGGCCTGCTCGATGATGAACGACATCGGGTTGGCCTCGTACATCAGGCGCAGCTTGCCCGGCTTGCTCGGGTCGCGGGCATCGCGCGGGTACATGAACAGGCCGCCACGGGTCAGGATGCGGTGCACATCGGCAACCATCGAGGCGATCCAGCGCATGTTGTAGTTCTTCTTCAGCGGGCCGGTCTCACCGGCCAGCAGCTCTTCCACATAGCGCTGTACCGGGGCTTCCCAGTGACGCTGGTTGGACATGTTGATGGCGAACTCGGCGGTGGTTTCCGGCACGCGGATGTTCTCGTGGGTAAGCACGAAGCTGCCCAGCTCGCGGTCCAGGGTGAAGCCCTTGACGCCATTGCCCAGGGTCAGGATCAGCATGGTCTGCGGGCCATAGATGGCATAACCGGCGGCGACCTGCTCGGTACCTGGCTGGTGGAAGGCCTTCTCGTTGAGGGTTTCGTTCTGGCTCAGGTATTCGTTCGGGCAGCGCAGTACCGAGAAGATGGTGCCGACCGAGACGTTGACGTCGATGTTCGACGAGCCGTCCAGCGGGTCGAAGACCAGCAGGTAGGCACCCTTGGGGTACTTGCCGGGGATCTGGTAGGCGTTGTCCATTTCCTCGGACGCCATGCCGGCCAGGTGGCCGCCCCACTCGTTGGCTTCGAGCAGGATGTCGTTGGAGATCACGTCGAGCTTCTTCTGCACCTCGCCCTGCACGTTCTCGGTGCCCATGCTGCCCAGTACGCCGCCCAGGGCGCCCTTGGACACGTGATGGCTGATCTCCTTGCACGCACGGGCCACCACCTCGATCAGGAAGCGCAGATCGGCAGGGGTATTGTTGCTGCGGGTCTGCTCAATCAGATAGCGACTCAGGGTAACGCGGGACATGTATGGCTCCGGAAAGGAAAGGGGGTGGAAAAACCCCCGCAGTTTACAGGGAGTGTCGCGGGCTAGCGAGCGAAGGTTCAGACGGCGGTTTTGGGGTTGAGTTCAGGCAGCTGGTCGGCTGCGAGGCTTTCGCGGGTAAACCCGCGCCCACAGGTACCCCACTGAATCCAAGGACAATGGGGTACCCGCGAAGAGGCCGGAACAGACTTACACCGTCAGTCCAGCGCCTTCCAGATTTCCGTCGCATACTCGCGAATGGTCCGATCCGACGAGAACCATCCCATGCGCGCGGTATTGAGCACCGCCATGCGCCACCATTCCTGCGGCGTGTGCCACAGCTGGTCGACCCGGCGCTGGGCGTCCCAGTAGGCGTCGAAGTCGGCACACACCAGGAAGCGGTCGTGGGCCACCAAACCATCGACAAGGCCCGCGTAGCGCCCCGGGTCGTCCGGCGAGAACACGCCGCTGCGAATGGCTTGCAGCACATCCCCCAGCCGGTTCGAGTTGGCGATGGCCGCCGCCGCACCAAAATCGCCCGCCTTGCGCCGCGCCTCCACCTGCTGGGCAGTGAGGCCGAAGATGAACATGTTCTCGGCGCCCACCTGCTCGCACATCTCGACGTTGGCGCCATCGAGGGTGCCGATGGTCAGCGCGCCGTTGAGCGCGAACTTCATGTTGCTGGTACCGGAGGCCTCGTAGCCGGCGGTGGAGATCTGCTCGGAAAGGTCCGCCGCCGGGATGATGCTTTCAGCCAGGCTGACGTTGTAGTTGGGCAGGAACACCACCTTGAGCTGCCCACGTACCGTCGGGTCGTTGTTGACCACCCGGGCGATGTCGTTGGCCAGTTTGATGATCAGCTTGGCCTGGTGGTAGCTCGCCGCTGCCTTGCCAGCGAAAATCGTCACCCGTGGCACCCAGTCGCTGCCGGGGTCGTTGCGCATGGCCTGGTACAGCGCCACGGTGTGCAGCAGGTTGAGCAGTTGGCGCTTGTACTCGTGGATGCGCTTGACCTGCACGTCGAACAGCGCCTCGGGGTTCACCGTGACGCCCACGCGGTCCTGGATGATGCTCGCCAGCGCCCGCTTGCTGTGCAGGCGCTGGGCGGCGAACTGCTTGCGGAAAGTGGCTTTGTCGGCGAACGGCGCCAGCGCCTTGAGCTTGCCTTCCGGGTCGTCCAGCACCTCGCGCCCCAGGGCCTCGACCAGCATGGCGGTCAGCTGCGGGTTGGCTTGGTACAGCCAACGGCGGAAGGTGATGCCGTTGGTCTTGTTGTTGATGCGCTTTGGGTAGAGCTTGTGCAGCTCGGCGAACACCGTGCTTTTCATCAGCTTGCTGTGCAGCGCCGACACTCCGTTGACGCTGTGCGAGCCGAGGAACGCCAGGTTGCCCATACGCACACGGCGGCCGTTGTCTTCCTCGATCAGCGACACCGCGCGCAGCACATCGAAGTCGTGCAGGCCTTTGGCCCGCAAGGCGTCGATATGGTAGGCGTTGATCAGGTAGATGATCTGCATGTGCCGCGGCAGCATGCGCTCCATCAGCGCCACCGGCCAGGTTTCCAGGGCCTCGGGCAGCAGGGTGTGGTTGGTGTAGGCCAGGGTGCCGACGGTCAGCTCCCAGGCTTTTTCCCACGGCACTTCGTGCTGGTCGACCAGCAGGCGCATCAGCTCGGCCACGGCGATCGAGGGGTGGGTGTCGTTGAGCTGGATCGCCGCCGCGTCGGGCAGGTTGAGCAGGTTCTTGTGCATGTTCAGGTGGCGACGCAACAGGTCTTGCAGCGAGGCACAGACGAAGAAGTACTCCTGGCGCAGACGCAGTTCCTGGCCAGCCTCGGTACTGTCGGCCGGGTAAAGCACCCGCGAAATGCTCTCGGCACGCGCCACCTCGGCCACGGCGCCCAGGTGGTCACCGGCGTTGAAGCGCTCCAGGTGCAGGTCTTCCAGGGCACGGGCACGCCACAGTCGCAGGGTGTTGACGCTGGCACCACGCCAGCCGACCACCGGGGTGTCGTAGGCCACCGCGCGTACCGTCTCGGCAGGCTTCCACACCTGGCGCTGCTTGCCATGGGCGTCCTCGAGCGTTTCGACACTGCCGCCGAAGCTGATCGGGTAGATCACCTCGGCACGCTCGAACTCCCAGGGGTTGCCGAAGTCCAGCCAGTTCTCGGTTTGCTCCTGCTGCCAGCCATCGACCACCGCCTGGCGAAACAGGCCGTGTTCGTAGCGGATGCCATAGCCATGGGCAGCGATGCCCAGGGTCGACATGCTCTCCATGAAGCACGCTGCCAGGCGCCCCAGGCCACCGTTGCCCAGCGCAGCATCGGGCTCGAGCAGGCGGATGCGCTCGAGGTCGACATCCAGCCCTTCCAGGGCTTCGCGGGCAATTTCCAGGTAGCCCAGGTTGCTCAGGCTGTCGTACAGCAGCCGGCCAATGAGGAATTCAAGGGAGAGGTAATACACCCGTTTCTGGCTACGGCGGTAGGCCTGCCGGGTATGGTCCATCCAGTGGTCGACCATGTGGTCTCGGGCCGCCAGGGCGATGGCTTCGAACCAGTCGTGGTCGAAGGCATGCTCGGGGTCCTTGCCAACCGCGTAGGTCAGCTTGGTCAGCACCGCATCGCGAAAAGCCGCAACTTCCGCTTCATGGGCTTTGGCGTCACGGGCTACAGGTTCCTGGGACATGGGGCATCCTCGGGGCTAGTGGGCGAAAGCGCAGGCAGATTGTTCAGCCTAGACGCTCTGACACGGAGCGACAGCGACGGTTCGCGGTTTTCATCCACCCCGAGCAAATCGGGCGAAAGGTTGTTCACAAATTGAACAACTCCGGTATCATCGCGCGCCCCAAAACCGTGATTTCCCCTGCAAGAATAAAACCCGAAAACATGAAACCGACCCTGATCGCCGCCGCCGAAGTCGACCGCCTGGAAACCTGGCAGCGTTATGCCAGCCATATGTGCGGGGGTTGCCATTCGACCTGCTGCACCCTACCCGTCGAAGTGAAGATCAAGGACTTGATCCGCATTGGCGTGGTAGATGAGTTCGAAAAGGACGAGCCCCCGAAGAACGTTGCCAAGCGCCTGCAAAAGGACGGCATCGTCGAGCGCTTCAACCAGAAGTCGGGGATCTTCACCCTGACCCGCATGAGCAACGACGACTGCCTTTATCTGGACCGCAAGAGCCGCCTGTGCACCATTTACGATAAGCGCCCGGACACCTGCCGCAACCACCCCAAGGTCGGGCCACGGCCGGGGTACTGCGCCTACAAACCCAAGGCAGCCAGCCGCTAATATTTTGTCTACGCGGGCTTGCCCGCGAAAAGAACACCGCCAAAACACCAGACAAACAAAAACGCCCCCGGCCTTTCGACCGGGGGCGTTTTCATTCAGCCTGAGCTAACTCAGTTCTTGGCTTTCTTGGCAGCGCGGGTACGCTCGCCTTCGTCCAGGATCTTCTTGCGCAGACGGATCGACTTCGGCGTGACTTCGCACAGCTCGTCGTCCTGGATGAACTCCAGGGCCTGTTCCAGGGTGTGGCGAACTGGCGGTACCAGGGCGATGACTTCGTCTTTGCCCGAAGCACGCATGTTGTCCAGTTTCTTGCCCTTGGTCGGGTTCACGCCCAGGTCGTTGTCGCGGCTGTTCAGGCCGATGATCTGACCGTTGTAGATCTCCTGGCCGTGCTCGACGAACAGCTTGCCACGCGCTTGCAGGGTTTCCAGCGAGTAGGTCAGTGCCTTGCCGGTCTCGACCGAAACCAGTACGCCGTTCAGACGGCCGGACATCTGGCCCGACTTCATGGTGTCGTAGCGATCGAAGATCGAGGTCAGGATGCCTGCACCGTTGGTCAGGGTCAGGAACTGGTTACGGAAACCGATCAGACCACGGGCTGGAATGTTGTATTCCAGGCGAACACGGCCCTTGCCATCCGGCACCATGTTGGTCAGGTCGCCTTTACGCAGACCCATCTCGAGAAAGCCCCGCTCAGCACCAAGAACTTCCTCGAGTACGTCGACGCCGGCTTCTACAACAACAC
>NZ_JBNNVR010000152.1:0-5987 GCF_050280645.1 Pseudomonas sp. NPDC089554 | reverse complement strand
GGGCAAGCCCGCTCCCACAGGTACCCCGCCGCATTCAAGATCGGTGGGGTACCTGTGGGAGCGGGCTTGCCCCGCGATTGCGTCAGGCCTGCTTATTCGGCCTTGAGCGTCTTCACGCCTTCAGCAGTGCCCAGCAGCAGCAGATCCGCCGGGCGTGCGGCGAACAGGCCATTGGTCACCACGCCGACGATGGCGTTGATCTGGCTTTCCAGCTCCACCGGGTTGGTGATCTGCAGGTTGTGCACGTCCAGGATGACGTTGCCGTTGTCGGTCAGCACGCCTTCGCGGTACACCGGGTCGCCGCCCAGTTTCACCAGCTGGCGCGCCACGTGGCTGCGGGCCATGGGGATCACTTCCACTGGCAGCGGGAAGGCGCCGAGCACCGGCACCAGCTTGCTGGCGTCAGCGATGCAGATGAAGGTGCGGGCCACTGCCGCGACAATCTTCTCGCGGGTCAGCGCCGCGCCGCCGCCCTTGATCAGGTTCAGGTGCGCGTCGCTCTCGTCGGCGCCGTCGACATAGAACTCCAGCTCGCTGACGCTGTTCAGCTCGTAGACCGGGATGCCATGGGCCTTCAGGCGCTCGGCGGTGGCCTCGGAACTGGCGACCGCGCCGTCGAAGGCGGTCTTGTGCTGGGCCAGCGCATCGATGAAGAAGTTGGCGGTCGAGCCGGTGCCGACGCCGACGACGCTTCTCTCATCCAGCTTGGGCAGAATGAAGTCGACGGCAGCCTGGGCGACGGCCTGTTTGAGTTGGTCCTGGGACATGCGGGCTCCGAGAGGGGCGGGGGAGGTTTCAAAGGTGGCGTAGTATAACCAGTCGCGCGGCTTTGCTGTGGTCGCCCGACGTAGCGCTGGGGTAGACTCCCAGGCCTTGTCCCCGGCCCTGTGATGTTTCCCGCGATGCTCGAACAGTACGTCAAGAAGATCCTCACCTCGCGCGTCTACGACGTTGCGGTCGAAACCCCCTTGCAGAATGCCGGGCAGCTGAGCAAACGCCTGAACAACAACGTGCTGCTCAAGCGCGAAGACCTGCAACCAGTGTTCTCCTTCAAGATTCGCGGGGCCTACAACAAGCTGGCGCAGTTGAGTCCCGAGGAACTGGCCCGCGGCGTGGTCACCGCCTCGGCCGGCAACCACGCCCAGGGGCTGGCCCTGGCGGCCCGCGAGCTGGGCATCAAGGCCACCATCGTGATGCCCAAGACCACCCCGGAAATCAAGGTGGAAGGCGTGCGTTCGCGTGGCGGCAAGGTGGTGCTGCATGGCGACTCCTTCCCCGAGGCGCTGGCCTATTCGCTGAAGCTGGTGGACGAGAAGGGCTTCGTCTACATCCACCCCTACGACGACCCGCACACCATTGCCGGGCAGGGCACCGTGGCCATGGAGATCCTGCGCCAGCACCCGGGCCGCCTGGATGCGATCTTCGTGCCGGTCGGTGGCGGTGGGCTGATCGCCGGTATCGCCGCCTACGTGAAATACTTGCGCCCGGAAATCAAGGTGATCGGCGTCGAGCCTGACGACTCCAACTGCCTGCAAGCTGCCATGGCTGCCGGTGAGCGCGTGGTGCTGCCGCAGGTCGGGCTGTTCGCCGATGGCGTGGCGGTGGCGCAGATCGGCCAGCACACTTTCGACATCTGCAAGCTGCACGTGGACGAGGTGGTGACTGTCAGCACCGATGAAATCTGCGCGGCTATCAAGGATATCTACGACGATACCCGCTCGATCACCGAACCTGCCGGTGCATTGGGTGTGGCCGGCATCAAGAAGTACGTGGAGTTGACCGGTGTGTCCGGCCAGACCCTGGTTGCGATCGACTCGGGCGCCAACGTCAACTTCGACCGCCTGCGCCATGTCGCCGAGCGTTCCGAGCTGGGTGAGAAACGCGAAGCGATCATCGCCGTGACCATCCCTGAGCAGCCTGGCAGCTTCAAGGCCTTCTGCGAGGCCATTGGCAAGCGCCAGATCACCGAGTTCAACTACCGTTACCACGCCGACAAGGAAGCGCACATCTTCGTGGGTGTGCAGACCCACCCAGAAACCGACCCGCGCGCTGCGCTGGTGCAGCACTTGACCGAACAGGGCTTCCCGGTCACCGACTTGACCGACAACGAACTGGCCAAGATGCATATCCGCCACATGGTGGGCGGCCATTCGGTGGGGGTCAGCGACGAACTGGTGCTGCGCTTCGAGTTCCCCGAGCGGCCGGGCGCGCTGTTCAACTTCCTCAACAAGCTGGGTGGCCGCTGGAATATCTCGATGTTCCACTACCGCAACCATGGCGCAGCCGATGGGCGAGTGGTGGCCGGCCTGCAAGTGCCGGACGACGAGCGCCACCTGGTGCCCGAAGCGCTGGCGAAGATCGGCTACCCCTACTGGGACGAAACCGACAACCCGGCGTACAAGCTGTTCCTGGGTTGAGCGGCTACGCTTGAGCCTGTGCGGCGATGTCACCGCCGCCTGTCGAGGACACAATGGAATACCTGACCACCCTCAAGACCCTGCACATCCTCGCCACTGTACTGCTGCTACTGGGCGCGCTGGGCCTGGCGGCCTGGACCTGGCGCGCACGCCGCCAGGGTGATGGCGAGGCCTACACCAAGCTGCTGCGTCGTCCGCTGGTGTTCGTCTGGCTGCTGATGGGGCTGTGCCTGGTGAGCATGCCGTTCACCGGCTGGTGGCTGGTGCACCTGGTGGGCTGGCCGCTGGGGCAGACCTGGGTGCTTGCCTCCAGCATCCTCTATAGCGTCGGTGCGTTGGCGGCCTGGTGGTTGCTGGTGCGCCTGAACCGTCTGCGCAAAGCCGAGCCGGTGGGGTTGCGGCTCACCTTGGCATTGGCGCTTTTCAGCGGTGTGTGCTTCTTGTCCATCGCCGGGTTGATGGGCGCCAAGCCTGTGTAAGGCGTCATCTTCCAACCCCAGCGCCAGCATCCTGCGCCACAGGCGCGTCACCTTGCCTTCACGAAAACCGGGTATATCGGTGCTACGCCCGGTGTGGCACTCGCAATCAGCCTTGGGAAGCCCCGTAGAATACGGAGTTTCCATCTCGCCGCAGATAAGCTTGGCGGGCGCGTTGCTGCGCTCGCAGGCTTTGTGGAACAATGCGGCGACATGCGTTTTCGAGGTTGCTGCCGTGATCGACCCGGATGGTTTTCGCCCAAATGTCGGGATCATTCTCACGAATGATGCCGGGCAGGTGCTATGGGCTCGGCGGATCAACCAGGATGCCTGGCAGTTTCCCCAGGGCGGAATCAACCCTGATGAAACGCCGGAAGATGCCCTGTACCGCGAGTTGAACGAAGAAGTCGGGCTGGAGCGCGAGGATGTGGAAATTCTTGCCTGCACCCGAGGCTGGTTGCGTTATCGTTTACCCCAGCGCCTGGTGCGCACGCACAGCCAACCGCTGTGCATCGGCCAGAAACAGAAGTGGTTCCTGCTGCGCCTGGTGAGCAACGAGCAGCGGGTTCGCATGGACCTGACCGGTAAGCCGGAGTTCGACGGCTGGCGCTGGGTCAGCTACTGGTACCCCTTGGGCCAGGTGGTGACATTCAAGCGCGAGGTCTACCGTCGCGCCCTGAAAGAGCTAGCCCCGCGCCTGCTGACGCGCGACTGACGACGGAGTCCGACCCCGAGCCATGCTCAATACGCTGCGCAAGATCGTCCAGGAAGTGAACTCCGCCAAAGATCTCAAGACGGCGTTGGGGATCATTGTCTTGCGCGTCAAGGAAGCCATGGGCAGCCAGGTCTGCTCGGTCTATCTGCTCGACCCGGAGACCAACCGCTTCGTGCTCATGGCCACCGAAGGCCTGAACAAGCGCTCCATCGGCAAGGTCAGCATGGCCTCCAACGAGGGTCTGGTCGGCCTGGTCGGCACCCGCGAAGAGCCGCTGAACCTGGAAAACGCCGCGGACCATCCGCGCTACCGCTACTTCGCCGAAACCGGCGAAGAGCGCTTCGCCTCGTTCCTCGGCGCGCCGATCATCCATCACCGCCGCGTCGTTGGCGTATTGGTCATCCAGCAGAAAGAACGTCGCCAGTTCGATGAAGGCGAAGAAGCCTTCCTGGTGACCATGAGCGCGCAGCTGGCAGGCGTTATCGCCCATGCCGAGGCGACCGGCTCGATTCGCGGCCTGGGTCGCCAGGGCAAGGGCATCCAGGAAGCCCGCTTCGTCGGTGTGCCGGGCTCGCCGGGTGCTGCGGTCGGTCGTGCCGTGGTCATGTTGCCACCCGCTGACCTGGAAGTGGTGCCAGACAAAACCGTCGATGACATCGACGCCGAACTCAAGCTGTTCAATACCGCCCTCGAAGGCGTACGCGCCGACATGCGCACGCTCTCGGCCAAGCTCGCCACCCAGCTGCGCCCGGAAGAGCGCGCGCTGTTCGACGTCTACCTGATGATGCTCGAAGACGCTGCCCTCGGTGGCGAGGTGGTCGAGGTCATCAAGACCGGCCAGTGGGCCCAGGGTGCGCTGCGCCAGGTGGTCGCTGAGCACGTCAGCCGCTTCGAGCTGATGGACGACGACTACCTGCGCGAGCGCGCCTCCGACGTCAAGGACCTCGGGCGCCGCCTGCTGGCCTACCTGCAAGAAGCCCGCTCGCAGTCGCTGGTGTACGCCGACAACACCATCCTGGTCAGTGAAGAACTCACTCCCGCCATGCTCGGCGAGGTGCCGGAAGGCAAGCTGGCCGGCCTGGTCTCGGTGCTCGGCTCGGGCAACTCCCACGTGGCTATCCTGGCGCGTGCCATGGGCATCCCCACGGTGATGGGCGTGGTCGACCTGCCGTATTCCAAGGTCGACGGCATCGAGATGATCGTCGACGGCTACAAGGGCGAGGTGTTCACCAACCCCAGCGACGTGCTGCGCAAGCAGTACAGCGATGTGGTCGAGGAAGAACGCCAGCTGGCCAAGGGCCTGGATGCACTGCGCGAGCTGCCATGCATCACCCCGGACGGCCACCGCATGCCGCTGTGGGTCAATACCGGCCTGCTCGCCGATGTCGCCCGCGCCCAGCAGCGTGGCGCCGAGGGGGTGGGGCTGTACCGCACCGAAGTGCCGTTCATGATCAACCAGCGCTTCCCCAGCGAGAAAGAGCAGTTGGCCATCTACCGCGAGCAGCTCGCGGCCTTTCACCCGCTGCCAGTGACCATGCGTACCCTGGACATCGGTGGCGACAAGGCGCTGTCGTACTTCCCGATCAAGGAAGAAAACCCCTTCCTAGGCTGGCGCGGTATTCGCGTCACCCTCGACCACCCGGAAATCTTCCTGGTGCAGACCCGCGCCATGCTCAAAGCCAGCGAGGGGCTGAACAACCTGCGCATTCTGCTGCCGATGATTTCCGGCATCCACGAGCTGGAAGAGGCGCTGCATCTGATCCACCGCGCCTGGGGCGAGGTGCGCGACGAAGGCACCGACGTGCCGATGCCGCCGGTGGGCGTGATGGTGGAGATTCCCGCTGCGGTGTACCAGACCAAGGAGCTGGCGCGCCAGGTGGACTTCCTTTCGGTCGGTTCCAACGACCTTACTCAGTACCTGCTGGCGGTCGACCGCAACAACCCGCGCGTGGCCGACCTCTACGACTACCTGCACCCGGCGGTGCTGCAAGCCTTGCAGACCGTGGTGCGCGATGCCCATGCCGAAGGCAAGCCGGTGAGCATCTGCGGTGAAATGGCCGGCGACCCGGCGGCGGCGATCCTGCTCATGGCCATGGGTTTCGACAGCCTGTCGATGAACGCCACCAACCTGCCCAAGGTCAAGTGGATGCTGCGCCAGATCAACATGAGCAAGGCCCGCGAGCTGCTGACCGAGGCCATGGGTCATGACAACCCGCAGGTTATCCACAGTGCGTTGCAACTGGCGCTGAAGAACCTGGGGCTGGCGCGGATGATCGGGCCGAACAAGACCCTCTGAATTTTGGTTGTCAGTACCGGCCTATTCGCGGGCAAGCCCGCTCCTACAGGTACAGCGATAAACCCTGTAGGAGCGGGCTTGCC
>NZ_JBNNVR010000151.1:0-6089 GCF_050280645.1 Pseudomonas sp. NPDC089554 | reverse complement strand
GGTGTCGAGGCGCTGAGCGGCGCGTTGCCGGGCTGCGACACCCAGCTGTGGCTGCTGACCCGGCCGGATTGCCGTGCCCTGCGTTCGGTACAGACACTGTTCTTCAGGGTGTCGCGCTGGATCAGCTGGCCATCGACTTCGGCCAGGCCTTCGCAGGCTTCGCTGATGATGGTGTTCAGGCGCGCCATGTCCAGCGGCGCCAGGCTGCCGTCGGCCAGGGTGATGCGGATGCTTGGGTGCGGCTCTACCACGGTGTCGGTGGTGGCGCGGGTGGCGCGCTCTTTGGCGCGCTGGTCGCGGTAGATCACGTAGTCGCGGGCAACTTTCTGCTCGCCGGCGCGCATCAGGGCCAGTTCGACCTGGTCCTGGATTTCTTCGATGTGGATGGTGCCACCCGATGGCATGCGACGCTTGAACGTGGCGGTGACCTGCTCGGTCAGGCGCGCTACGGTGTCGTGGATGCGCGACGAGGCAGCGGCGGTGCCACCTTCAACTGCGAGGAACGCCTTGGTGATGGCAACGGTGATCTTGTCGTCGGTGTAGGCGACGACGGTGCCGTTGCGCTTGATCACACGCAGTTGGCCAGGGGCGGTGGCAGCCAGATCCTGGTTGGAATCGGCAGCCTGCGGCGCCAGGGCCTGCGGGTTCTCGCGAGTTGTGTCGGTTTGCATGGGTGGGTGTCTCCACAGTTTCTATATTGTTCAGGCGCCTTGACGGCGCCCACCGTTCCATCCATCAGTTCGACGGCCCAGGCGGGGATGCTACGCGCACGTGCATTCGCCGCCTCGGGCTACACCGACTTCGGGACAGACTCAGGAATAAGGGGCAATCGAATGCCGCTCCCTGGCCGAAGTCAAAGGTTCTGGGTCTTGCCCCAAAAACTGTTGCTGTCGGGTGCCAGGCAATGCCTGCAACACCCATACCCGAACAAGGCCCTGGCGGGCTTGCCTCGGTCGCCTGCGCAGGAGCGCTTCGGCTGCTGAAATCACCTAAAGTTCCGCCAGAAAAAACGCTTGAATTTCTGCGCGGGCTTGTGTTTGTGATTTTGGTCGAACCCCAACATGTAGTGGTTCGCTGCATTGGGGATACAAGATAATGCGGTATTGGGGGCTTTGCAAGGTGACTGGGCTGTGGATAAGTTGTGCGTACTTTGTGAGTGAAAGGTGAGTATTCGCTGTAGGCCTTGTCGCACGAGGATTTCACTATTTTTCAGCTTCTCAAAAGCCCGTTGCAGAATCTTGCGGGCGCGAACCGTATCACGAAAAACTCTTCACGACGGTGCGCCGGGTGAGGTTGGCAGTGCGGGGTGTGGGACGTAGTATCCGGGGCAAATGTTGCCCTTTGGTGAAGCGTGGTCGCCTGTGCTGGCCTATTCGCGGGCAAGCCCGCTCCTACAGGTTTTGCGCCGCCCCTGTAGGAGCGGGCTTGCCCGCGAAAGGGCCGACACTGACGAGCAAATAACTATAAGAAGCAGAGGAACTCCATGGACCAACCCATCCCGCGCATCCTGATCGTCGAGGACGACCAGCGCCTGGCCGAACTCACCGCCGAGTTCCTCCAGGGCAATGGCTTCGAGGTCGCGGTGGAAGGCGATGGCGCCCGCGCGGTGCGGCGCATCATCGACAGCCAGCCGGACCTGGTGATCCTCGACCTGATGCTGCCCGGCGAGGATGGCCTGAGCATTTGTCGCCGGGTACGCGGCCAGTACCCCGGCGCCATCCTGATGCTGACCGCGCGCAGCGACGAGCTCGACCAGGTGCAGGGCCTGGACCTGGGCGCCGACGACTACATCTGCAAGCCGGTGCGCCCGCGCCTGTTGCTGGCGCGCATCAACGCGCTGCTGCGGCGCGTCGATGCGCCCGAGAGCAAGCGCCACGACCTGCGTTTCGGCCCCTTGCGCATCGACAACCGCCTGCGCGAGGCGTGGCTCGGCGAGCAGCAGATCGACCTCACCGGCGCCGAGTTCGACCTGCTCTGGCTGCTGGCGAGCAACGCTGGCAAGGTGCTGTCGCGCGAACAGCTGTTCACTTCCCTGCGCGGCGTCGGCTATGACGGCCAGGACCGCTCCATCGACGTGCGTATCTCCAAGATCCGCCCCAAGATCGGCGACGACCCGATCCACCCGCGCCTGATCAAGACCCTGCGCAGCAAGGGCTATCTGTTCGTCGGCGACACCACCCCATGAACTCGATCTTCCTGCGTGTGTATGGCGGCATGCTCGCGGTGCTGGTGCTGGTGGCCGTGCTCGGCGTGCTCAGCCTGCATCTGGTCAACGAGGTGCGCGCCGGCCAGCACCGCGAGCGCCTGGCCCAGGGTACTTTCAGCCTGATGGCCGACAACCTGGCGACGCAGAACGAGGTGGAGCGCAAGCGTTCGCTGCTGATGTGGGAGCGCCTGCTCGGCGTGCAACTGGAGCTGGTGCCGCTGTCGGCGCAAGCGCTCGACAGCGCCCAGCGCAGCCGCTTGCAGCGCGGCCTGGTGCTGGTCGACAAGGTCGGCCCACACACTGCCCAGGTGTTGCGCCAGGTCGGTAATGAGGACTTGCTGCTGCTGGCCCAGGTCAAGCAGGTCAGCGAGCAACTGGCCCGGGCCACCTTGTACCTGCTGGCCGACGAGCTGGTGCGCTACCCGGTGACCGAGCAGCAGAAGCGCCTGGCGCAAATCAAGCAGAGCAAGGGCTTTGGCTTCGATATCGCCTTGCAGCGCCTGGAGCGGGTAGGGCTGGACGATGACCAGCGGCGCCGCGTGGAGGAGGGCGACACAGTGATGGCGCTGGGCCGCGATGGCGACTCGATCCGCGTGTTCTCCGGGCTGGCCGGCTCGCCCCTGGTGCTGGAGATCGGCCCGCTGTACCAGCTCAACCCCTATCCGCCGCAGTTGCTGATTCTGATCGCCTTCCTCGGCCTGTGCCTGATCGGCCTGGTGGTGTACCTGCTGGTGCGTCAGCTCGAACGCCGTGTCACGGGCCTGGAAATCGCCGCCACGCGTATCGCCCAGGGCAGCCTCGACACCCGCGTGCCGGCCGGTGGCGCGGATTCGGTGGGGCGCTTGGCAGCGGCGTTCAATGGCATGGCCGAGCACTTGCAGCGCTCGCTGAGCATGCAACGCGAGCTGGTGCGGGCGGTGTCCCATGAGCTGCGCACGCCGGTGGCGCGCCTGCGTTTCGGCCTTGAGATGATCGAAAGCGCCAGCACCGACCAGGCGCGGGCCAAGCACCTGGCTGGCATGGACGGCGACATCCAGGACCTCGACAAGCTGGTCGACGAGATGCTCACCTACGCGCGCCTGGAGCAGGGCGCGCCGGCCCTGAAGTTCCAGCGGGTCGACCTCGACGCGCTGCTCGAACGGGTGATCGCCGAGCTGTCGCCGCTGCGCCCCGGCGTGCAGGTGCTGCGTGGCGTGTGCCAGCCTGGGGAAGATGCCCAGGCCTGGGTCGAGGCCGAGCCGCGCTACCTGCACCGGGCGTTGCAGAACCTGGTGAGCAATGCCATGCGCCATGCCGAGTCGCAGGTGCGCCTGAGCTACCAGCTGGGCCAGCAGCGTTGCCGCATCGAGGTGGAGGATGACGGGCCGGGCATTCCAGAAGGCGTCTGGGACCGCATCTTCACGCCGTTCACCCGCCTGGACGACAGCCGCACCCGGGCTTCGGGCGGGCATGGCCTGGGCCTGTCGATCGTGCGGCGGATCATCTACTGGCACGGTGGGCGGGCGGTGGTCGGGCGCAGCGAGACGCTGGGCGGCGCCTGCTTCAGCCTCAACTGGCCGCGGGAGCAGGCGCGCAGTTGATCAGACGCTGACCAGGCTCAGCAGGTGGCCGTCGTTGACGCAGAACTGGCCTTGCAGCTCGCGGCCGTTGTGCCACTGCGCCGAAAGGTCGGTGAGCAGGCGCAGGCGCGCCTGGCCATCGGCTGACCACTCCAGCACCTCGGCGTGTTCGAAGTAGAAGCGCTTGAGGGTGATCGGGTAGAGCGCTTTGAACAGGCTTTCCTTGAGCGAAAAGGTCAGGGTCACGGTCAGGCCGATCTGAGCCGGGTCCAGGCGTTGCAGCTCGGCGGGGGTGAGGATTTCCCCGGCCAGGCGCTCGGCGCGCTCGTCATCGAGCAGGGTTTCCTGGTCCAGCCCCAGGCCGGCGCAACTGTTCGAGCTGGCCACCACGGCGGCGGCCCAGCCCTGGCCATGGGTGATCGAGCCATGTATGCCGACGGGCCAGATCGGCGAGCGGTCTTCATGGGTGGCGGGGACATAGTCGCGACCATCGAGCTGCTGCAAGGCGGCGCGAGCGCAGACCCGGCCGGCCAGGTACTCGGCTTGGCGCTTGGCCACCGAGCGTTGCAGGCTGGGGGTTTGGGCAATGCCGGCGCGTTCGAAGTCGTCGGCGGCCAGGCGGGCAGGGTCGAAGGTGCAACTGACCAACTGCGCACCCGGCAGCGGGTTGGGCAGTGGCCAGTGGTGCTGAAGCGCGGAGCAGCAGGTGGGGAGTCTGTTCATGGCGGCTATTGTGCCAGCCGCGGTTGTTGTCAGTCGAAGGCCTTCTTGAAGAACGCCTGCATGTCCGCCCAAGAACTTTCATCCGCCGCCTTGCTGTAGCCGATATCCGGCCCGCCATGGCCACCATGGCTCAGGCGGTCGGCATCGGGGTTGGTGAAACCATGCTTGGCGCCTTCGATGCTGACGAACTGGTAGTCGGCGCCCGCCGCGTCCATCTCTTTCTTGAATGCCTCGACCTGCTGCGGCGTGACCATGCTGTCGGCCGCGCCATGCTCCACCAGGATCTTGGCCCGCACCACGCCCGGCTTGGCTGGGGTCTGGGTGACCAGGGCGCCGTGGAAACTCACCACGCCGTCCATCTTCACGCCGCGCCGCGCGGCATCCAGCACCACCTTGCCGCCAAAGCAGTAGCCCACGGCGGCGAGCTGGTGCTTGTTGGTGTTCGGTTGCAGTTTCAGCAGCTCAAGGCCGGCATCGAAGCGCCGGGCGGCGGCGGGGTCCTTCAGCGCTGCGGCCATGAACGCCTGGGCGTCCTGTGGGTGCTCGGTGTTCTTGCCATCGCCATACATGTCGATGGCCAGGGCGTTGTACCCCAGCGCCGCGAGGTCGCGGGCGCGGCGCTTGGCGTAGTCGTTCAGCCCCCACCATTCATGCACCACGACCACGCCGGGGCGTTTGCCCTCGATCGCGTCGTCGTAGGCGTAGTAGCCGATCAGCGCAGTGCCGTCGGCATCCTGGTAGCGGATCTCGCGGGTTTGCACCGCCGCCTGGGCAAGGGCGGTACAGCACATCAGGGCCAGGGCAAGCAAGCTACGCATGTTCAACGCTCCATTTTTGCAGGCGAAGGTTCGTTCAGGCCGGGTTCAGGCCGGGTTCAGCAGCGGTTCAGGGCTTGCTCCCTACTCTAGCCCCCACACAGCCACAACGCATCCAACTGGAGTACCTGACCTATGAAAACGCTCAATACCCTGATCGCCGCCATGGCCGTTTGCGCCGCAGGCATCACCAGCGCCCAGGCCGACGACACCTTCGCCAGCCTGACCTACGGCCAGACCAGCGACAAGATCCGCAAATCCGGCCTGCTGCAACGCAACACCGACCACTTCAACGCCGACGGCATCATCGGCAAGGACAGCACCTACGGCGTACGCCTGGGACAGATCAACGACCAAGGCCGCTACTACATCACTTACGACAACGTGTCCGGCGACCACAACGGCATCAAGTTGCGCCAGGAAAACCTGCTCGGCAGCTACGACGCCTTCCTGCCGATCTCGTCCAGCACCAAGCTGTTCGGCGGTGGCAGCCTGGGCATGGTCAAGCTGAGCCAGGAATCGAAAGGCGCCAGCCGCGACACCGACTACGGCTATGCTGTCGGCCTGCAGGCCGGTGTGCTGCAACAGGTGACCGACAACACCTCGGTCGAGCTGGGCTACCGTTACCTGCGCAGCAATGCCGCCACCGAGATCAGCAGCCACGGCGGGCCCAAGACCGGCACCATGCGCCTGACCAGCAGCGCCCAGACCTACCTGGCAGCCAGCTACAAGTTCTGAGGTTGAGGGTATCCTGTAGCGGCCTATTCGCGCCGAACCGCCCCGGAG
>NZ_JBNNVR010000150.1:0-6472 GCF_050280645.1 Pseudomonas sp. NPDC089554 | reverse complement strand
ACGCCCTGCAATTCCACGAAGAGCATGGCGAAGTCTGCCCGGCCGACCTGGAAAAGATCACCGGTCAAAAGCCGGTCGTGACTTTCGCTCGTAAATCCATCGCGGGCTTCAAAGTCCGTGAGGGCTGGCCGATCGGCGTCAAGGTGACCCTGCGTAGCGACAAGATGTACGAATTCCTGGACCGCCTGCTGGCGATCTCCCTGCCTCGGGTTCGCGACTTCCGCGGCCTGAACGCCAAGTCCTTCGACGGTCGTGGCAACTACAGCATGGGCGTGAAAGAGCAGATCATCTTCCCGGAAATCGATTACGACAAGATCGATGCTCTGCGCGGTTTGGACATCACCCTGACCACCACTGCTCGTTCGGACGACGAAGGTCGCGCACTGCTGCGTGCTTTCAAGTTCCCGTTCCGCAACTGATTGGAGTAGGAAAATGGCCAAGAAGAGCATGAAGAACCGCGAGCTGAAACGTCAGCTCACGGTAGCCAAGTTCGCTAAAAAGCGCGCTGAGCTGAAAGCGACCATCGTCAACCTGAACGCCTCCCCTGAGGAGCGTTTCGCTGCCGTAGTCGCACTGCAGAAGCAGCCACGTGACGCTAGCGCCTCGCGCCTGCGTAACCGTTGCCGCCTGACCGGTCGTCCGCACGGTGTATACCGTAAGTTCGGCCTGGGCCGTAACATGCTGCGCCAAGCTGCAATGCGCGGTGATGTTCCAGGTCTGGTCAAGGCCAGCTGGTAACATCGGTTGGTGTGATCCCGGCGGCAGGGGAGTGATCTTCCGACCGCCGGTGACATCGCAACGAAACAAGCCCCCTCGTGGGGCTTGTTTCGTTTCTGTCTTGTGTCTAGAATGACCGGCTCACCTGAGCCCGGGTTTTTTGCCCTGCCTGCTTAGGTGGTTGTGATAGCCGCAAGGCTAATAATTCTTGTATCAGGAGCATCTAGCCCATGAGTATGCAGGACCCGTTAGCGGACATGCTAACTCGCATCCGTAATGCCCAGATGGCTGAAAAGTCCGTCGTAAGCATGCCTTCCTCCACCCTGAAGGTCGCGGTTGCCAAAGTTCTGAAGGATGAAGGTTACATCGCTGGCTACCAAGTCAGCGGCGAAGCCAAGCCTTCTCTGTCGATCGAACTGAAGTACTTCGAAGGCCGTCCGGTCATCGAGGAACTGAAGCGCTCCAGCCGTCCAGGCCTGCGCCAGTACAAGTCCGTCACAGACCTGCCGAAAGTTCGTGGCGGCCTGGGCGTGTCTATTGTCTCCACCAACAAAGGTGTGATGACTGACCGCGCTGCGCGCGCTGCCGGTGTCGGCGGCGAAGTTCTGTGCACAGTGTTCTAAGGGGGAGATAGGCATGTCTCGCGTCGCTAAGAACCCCGTTAAGCTGCCATCCGGTGTTGAAGTCAAGTTCGCCGGCCAACAGCTTTCGGTGAAGGGTGCCAAGGGCACTCTCGAACTGAACGTTCACTCGTCTGTTGAAGTTACCGAAGAGTCCGGCGAGCTGCGCTTCGTCGCTCGCAACGGTGACCAGCAAGCTCGTGCCATGGCCGGTACTACCCGTGCTCTGGTCAACAACATGGTCCAGGGCGTAAGCCAAGGCTTCGAGCGCAAGCTCCAGCTGGTCGGTGTTGGTTACAAGGCACAGGCCAAGGGCACCATCCTGAACCTGGCGCTGGGCTTCTCTCACCCAGTGGACTACGAACTGCCAGCTGGTATCACCGCTGAAACGCCTAGCCAGACCGATATCCTGATCAAGGGCATCGACAAGCAGCTGGTAGGTCAGGTGGCCGCTGAAATCCGCGACTTCCGTCCGCCAGAGCCTTACAAAGGCAAGGGTGTGCGTTACGCGGACGAAGTAGTCCGTCGTAAAGAAGCCAAGAAGAAGTAGGGCCTAGCAAATGACCGACAAAAAAGTTATTCGACTGCGTCGCGCTCGCAAAGCACGCCTGAAAATGTACGAGCTCGAAGCCGTGCGTCTGTGCGTGTTCCGCTCCTCGCAGCACATCTACGCCCAGGTCATTTCGGCCGACGGCAGCAAGGTTCTGGCAAGTGCCTCGACCTTGGACAAAGAACTGCGTGATGGCGCCACTGGCAACATCGACGCGGCCACTAAGGTTGGCAAGCTGGTAGCTGAGCGCGCGAAAGCCGCCGGTGTATCTCAAGTTGCCTTTGACCGTTCCGGCTTCAAGTACCATGGCCGCGTAAAGCGCTGGCTGATGCTGCTCGTGAAGGCGGGCTGGAGTTCTAAGTTATGGCAAATAACGATCAAAAGCGCGACGAAGGCTACATCGAGAAGCTGGTTCAAGTTAACCGCGTTGCTAAAACCGTTAAAGGCGGCCGTATCTTCACCTTCACCGCGCTGACCGTGGTAGGTGATGGCAAGGGCCGTGTTGGCTTCGGCCGTGGCAAGTCGCGCGAAGTACCTGCCGCGATCCAGAAGGCCATGGAAGCTGCTCGCCGCAACATGATCCAGGTTGACCTGAAGGGCACCACCCTGCAGTACGCCACCAAGGCTGCCCACGGCGCCTCGAAGGTTTACATGCAGCCTGCCTCGGAAGGTACCGGTATCATCGCCGGCGGCGCAATGCGTGCTGTCCTGGAAGTTGCTGGTGTCCAGAACGTTCTGGCCAAGTGCTACGGTTCGACCAACCCAGTGAACGTGGTTTACGCCACCTTCAAGGGTCTGAAGGCCATGCAATCTCCTGAATCCATTGCTGCCAAGCGCGGCAAGAGCGTCGAGGAGATCTTCTGATCATGGCAACCGTAAAAGTAACGTTGATCAAGAGCACCGCCGGCCGTCTGCCTAACCACATTCTGTGCGTTAAAGGCCTGGGTCTGCGTCGCATCGGTCACACTGTAGAAGTCCAGGATACTCCCGAAAACCGCGGGATGATCAACAAGGCTTACTACATGCTGAAGGTCGAGGGTTAATCGATGAAACTCAATGATCTGAGTCCAGCGCCGGGTTCCCGTCGCGAGAAGCATCGTCCGGGTCGTGGTATCGGTAGCGGTCTGGGTAAGACTGGCGGCCGTGGCCACAAAGGTCAGACCTCCCGTTCCGGTGGTTCGATCGCTCCAGGCTTCGAAGGCGGTCAACAGCCGCTGCACCGTCGTCTGCCGAAGTTCGGTTTCGTTTCCCTGAAAGCCATGGACCGCGCAGAAGTGCGTCTGTCCGAGCTGGCCAAAGTGGAAGGCGACATCGTCTCCGTGCAGTCCCTGAAGGATGCCAACGTGATTGGCCAGCACGTACAGCGCGTGAAAATCATGCTGTCGGGCGAAGTCACTCGCGCAGTCACCATCAAGGGCATCGCAGCCACCAAGGGTGCGCGTGCGGCTATCGAAGCAGCTGGCGGCAAATTCGAGGAATAAATGGCTAAGCAAGGTGCTCTCTCTTCGCTCGGTAAGGGCGGGATGTCGGAACTCTGGGCTCGTCTGCGCTTCCTGTTCCTGGCGATCATCGTCTACCGGATCGGCGCGCATATCCCGGTGCCTGGCATTAACCCGGACCGTCTGGCGGATCTGTTTCGACAGAATGAGGGGACCATTCTTAGCTTGTTCAACATGTTTTCCGGCGGTGCGCTGGAGCGCATGAGCATTTTTGCATTGGGGATCATGCCGTACATTTCGGCGTCGATCATCATGCAGCTCATGACCGCTGTCAGCCCACAGCTGGAGCAGTTGAAGAAGGAAGGTGAAGCTGGCCGTCGCAAGATCAGCCAGTACACCCGCTACGGCACCGTTATCCTGGCGCTTGTTCAAGCCATTGGCATGTCCATTGGCCTGGGCAACCAGGGCGTGGCGTTTTCTGTAGACCTGGGCTTCCATGTCGTTGCTGTCTCCACCTTCGTGGCGGGTGCAATGTTCATGATGTGGCTGGGCGAGCAGATCACCGAGCGCGGTGTGGGCAACGGTATCTCGATGTTGATCTTCGCAGGTATCGTTGCCGGTCTTCCGAGAGCAATCGGGCAGTCTTTCGAGTCTGCGCGCACGGGCGATATCAATATCTTCGCCCTGGTCGCTATCGGTTTGCTTGCAGTAGCGATTATCGGCTTCGTGGTGTTCATTGAGCGTGGTCAGCGTCGTATCGCCGTTCACTACGCCAAGCGTCAGCAAGGCCGCAAGGTCTTCGCTGCGCAGACCAGCCACTTGCCGCTCAAGGTGAACATGGCAGGGGTCATCCCGGCCATTTTCGCCAGCAGCATTTTGCTGTTCCCGGCTTCGCTGGGTGCCTGGTTCGGTCAGTCCGATGGTATGGGCTGGCTGCAGGACCTCTCGCAGTCGATCGCTCCTGGTCAGCCGTTGAACATTCTGCTGTTTAGTGCAGGGATCGTTTTCTTCTGCTTCTTCTACACAGCGTTGATGTTCAACCCGAAAGACGTAGCGGAAAACCTGAAGAAGTCCGGTGCCTTTATTCCGGGTATCCGTCCTGGTGAACAGTCGGCTCGCTACATTGATGGCGTCCTGACCCGTTTGACCATGTTCGGTGCTCTTTACATGACGGCCGTGTGCCTTCTGCCCCAGTTCCTGGTGGTGGCGGCAAACGTTCCGTTCTACCTTGGCGGGACCTCGTTGCTGATTGTGGTAGTGGTTGTGATGGACTTCATGTCCCAAGTACAATCGCACCTCGTTTCGCACCAGTACGAATCCCTGATGAAGAAAGCCAACCTGAAAGGCTACGGTGGCAGCGGTCTGCTGCGCTGATAGACCCCCTAAGGTTCGAGGAGTCGGTAATGAAAGTTCGTGCATCGGTGAAAAAGCTGTGCCGCAACTGCAAGATCATTCGTCGCGAAGGTATCGTTCGCGTGATCTGCAGCGCGGAACCGCGTCACAAGCAGCGCCAAGGCTGAGTGTGATCTGCGCTTCAAACCCAGCAGCTAGTGTGCTGCTGGGTTGATTATTCGTTTCTACAGCGATATTATCTCGCGCCCTATTTCTTGGCTTCCGGGGCGTAGGTAGCTGTCAATTGGAGTCCCACTGAATGGCCCGTATTGCAGGCGTCAACATTCCAGATAACAAGCATACTGTTATCTCGCTGACCTACATCTATGGTGTCGGTCGCACTACTGCACAGAAAATCTGTGCAGACGCTGGTGTAAATCCAGCCGCTAAGATCAAGGATCTGAGCGACGAGCAAATCGAAACCCTGCGTGGCGAAGTCGCGAAGTTCACCACCGAAGGTGATCTGCGCCGTGACATCAACATGAAGATCAAGCGCTTGATGGACCTGGGTTGCTACCGCGGCCTGCGTCATCGTAAAGGTCTGCCGGTTCGCGGTCAGCGCACCAAGACCAACGCACGCACCCGTAAGGGCCCGCGTAAGCCGATCCGCAAGTAATCGCCCAGGAATATAGACATGGCAAAACCTGCTGCTCGTCCTCGTAAGAAAGTCAAAAAGACAGTGGTTGATGGCATCGCCCACATCCATGCGTCTTTCAACAACACCATCGTGACCATCACCGACCGTCAGGGCAACGCATTGTCCTGGGCGACCTCCGGTGGTTCGGGTTTCCGTGGTTCGCGCAAATCCACCCCGTTCGCAGCTCAGATCGCTGCTGAGCGTGCTGGTCAAGCTGCGCTGGAATACGGTCTGAAGAACCTCGACGTCAACGTCAAGGGTCCAGGTCCAGGTCGTGAGTCCGCCGTTCGTGCACTGAACAGCTGCGGCTACAAGATCGCCAGCATCACCGACGTGACGCCAATCCCGCACAACGGGTGCCGTCCGCCGAAGAAGCGTCGCGTGTAATCAGGAGACAGAAGAATGGCACGTTACATTGGTCCAAAATGCAAACTGTCTCGCCGTGAAGGCACTGACCTGTTCCTGAAGAGCGGCGTTCGCGCTCTGGAATCGAAGTGCAACATCGAAGCAGCCCCAGGTATCCACGGCCAGCGCCGTGGCCGTCAGTCCGACTACGGTACCCAGCTGCGCGAGAAACAAAAAGTCCGTCGTATCTACGGTGTTCTGGAGCGTCAGTTCCGCGGTTACTACCAAGCTGCTGCCTCGAAGAAAGGCGCAACTGGTGAAAACCTGCTGCAACTGCTCGAGTGCCGCCTGGATAACGTCGTCTACCGTATGGGCTTCGGCTCGACTCGTTCCGAGTCCCGTCAGCTGGTTTCGCACAAAGCGATCAGCGTCAACGGTAAGACTGTAAACATTCCATCCTACCAAGTTCGTCCGGGTGACGTGGTCGCGGTTCGCGAGAAGTCGCTGAACCAGCTGCGCATTGTTCAAGCCCTTGAACTGTGCGCCCAGCGTGGCCGCGTTGAGTGGGTAGACGTAGATGCTGCTAAAAAGTCGGGCGTTTTCAAGAACGTTCCTGCTCGTGGCGATCTGTCTGCCGACATCAACGAAAACCTGATTGTCGAGCTCTACTCCAAGTAAGGGCTAGAAAATAGGTGCATCCATGCAGATTTCGGTAAATGAGTAGATCATAGGTGAACAGGCTCAGCACCTGTTCATCGCGGCGGAATTTCTC
>NZ_JBNNVR010000149.1:0-6523 GCF_050280645.1 Pseudomonas sp. NPDC089554 | reverse complement strand
GGCAACCTCGAAGATACCGGTTTGATTGGTCGCCACCTTGCCGACACGTCCTACATCCTCGCCGCATCACCTGGTTACCTTGCCGCTGCAGCAGGCTGGCGCTCCAGGTTGTGGCCATCAGAGGCCTGCAGGATGGCTTCCAGCTTGGCCTGCTCAGCGGCCAGCTTGTCGAAGTCGGCGTCCGGCTCGGCGTAGGCGGCGTAAACCTCGTCCAGGCGGGCCTGGGCGTCCTTGATGGTGCTGACCGCTTCCTCGACCACTTCACGCACGGTCTTGCTGGGGTCCAGCTGAGGCTCCTGGGGCAGGTAGCCGACGTTGATGTCCGGCATCGGACGGGCTTCGCCGTCGAATTCCTTGTCGACCCCGGCCATGATGCGCAGCAGGGTCGACTTGCCCGCACCGTTCAGGCCGAGCACGCCGATCTTGGCGCCAGGGAAGAACGACAGGGAAATATTCTTGAGAATCTCCCGCTTCGGCGGCACGACCTTGCTCAGCCGATGCATGGTGTAGACGTATTGAGCCATTCTGGCGACCTCGGTCAAAAAGTTTGAAAACACTGCACGGCCCGCGACCGGCGCGGGCGAACGTGAAACGTGCAAGACCACCGCAGCGAGCCTTGCACAACAGAAAATCGACCTGCCGGGCGGTTCCCGACAGGGGCGACGGCAGCCGGTGCCGCCGAGCGGGCTATCTTCTCAACAACCCGCGACACTCTCAACTACCGCACACGCCCAGGCTCGCGAACGCGGTAACTATTATTTAAATGTTTTCAGGGTTACCATTTTGACATTCCCCCTTCGGAGCCTGCCCCAATGAGCACCACCACGACCCTCGAGCCCTTCGTGCTGGCCGACCATCCGGTACTGGACATGCTCAACACCCGAGCTGCCGCCGATGGCACGCTGGTAGAGTTCTGGCGCAACGACGCGGACGTGCAGGCCTGGCTGGCGCGCACCGGCTGGAAGCTGCCTGCGGCCAACTTCGCCGAAGGTCAGTTGCTGCAAGCCGCAGTGACCCTGCGTGAAGCGGTGCGTGAGCTGGTGGAGAAACGCAAGGTGCACCAACAGGGCTCACCCGAGGCACTCAACCGCTTCCTGGCGACGCCCAGCCACCCGCGCCTGGTGTGGTCGGCCAGTGGCGAAGCGCACCTGGAAACGGTACGCACAGCCAACACCGCCGAGCAGTACCTCGCGCCCCTGGCAGAAGCGGCCGCGACCTTGCTGGTGGAAGGCGACTTCAACCTGGTGCGCGAATGCGAACACCCAGACTGCGTGCTGTGGTTCTACGACCGCACCAAGTCCCATCGGCGTCGCTGGTGCAGCATGGCGCTGTGCGGAAACCGCCATAAAGTGGCGGAGTTCCGCAAACGCAAACAGCAATAAAAGCAGCGCCCTCAGACGTGACGCTGGCGCGCCTTGCCTCGCGGCAGGCGCGAGGTGCTGCCCTCTTCGGCCAGACGAGCGGCCCAGGCCGCCTTGACGCTGAAAGCGCCAGCATGTGCCGGCTGTTCAGCCACGTTATTCGCGACGGTGTTCACGACCTTGCCCGCAGGCTTGGCCGCTGCTGGACGAGCGACCGGCTCAGCCGGTACGACAGCGGCCTTGGCCGACTTGCGCAGCTCGGCCAGCGAAGGGCTCTTGCGCACGGCAGCGCCAGCTGCATCGGGCTTGGCCAGCGTACGCTGGCACGACTTGCAAGATACGTCATCGGCCACGGCAGTGCTGACCAGGGTCTGACTGCTACGCCCACAGGCGGAATCGAGGCCATTGGCGGAAAAATGGGTAACCAAACCGTACATCTCCAGTGCGTTGACTATGAAGCGGCCGGCATTCTCGCACAGGACACAGGGCCTTGCCGAACCACCACCACCGACAGCACTGTTCCAGCACCGACGCACATTGGCACAAACTGACACGCGGACTGGCACTTTGCCATATTTGAAGGCATGCTAGCCGCCTTCGTACGTCCGGCCTTATAGTGCGCCCAAGCGGCATGCACTTTGACACCGATACACCTGCGAGCATGACCCGACACCTGCCATAGCCAGCCCAATCGCAGGACCGACGCTTGACCAACTTCACTCCACCACCCACCTCGCGCAACGCAACACCGGCCACCGGTAGCGTCCTGCGCGGCTCGCTCAAGGGTGCCTTGGCCCTGCTGGCACTGGTGCTGCTGGGGTTGTTGCTGTGGCAGCTATTCGCCCAGTACCGCCATACCCAGGCCGACCTGCGCCAGCAAAGCCTCTCGACGAGCGCGGAGCTGGCCGACCACCTGAGCCTGACCATGGCGCTCAAGGCCCAGCAGGCGATGAATGTGGTGCAACCTTACGACCGTGCGCCAGCGCCAGCGGCTCTGCCCTCCCTGCTGGACACCCTGCGCACTCGCCTGCCAGCCCTGTATGGCATGGCGTGGCTGGACAACAGCGGCCATGTCATCCGCGACAGCCTCAAAGGCACACCTGACCAGGCGCAATTGGACGAGCTGGTGCAACTCGCCGAAGGCCGCGCCTACTTTTTCACCAATGCGCCCGACAAACGCTACATCTACCTGCTACTGCGCACGTTGCCCGAGCAGGACCGTGGCTACTGGGTGCTGCGCCTGACCAATGACTACTACCACCAGCTGACCCAAAAGCTCAACGGCACGGCCCACCCGCTGTGGATGCTGGAAAACGCCCGCACCGGTGAAGTCCTCGAGCGCCATGGCGTGCACGGCTCGAATGTCGGCCCGCTGCACAGCGTGATGCTGGCCTTCCTCGACAACAGTACCTGGCAGGTGCATGGCCTGTTCGACGCAGGCCTCGCCCAGCAGAAGCTGCTGCCGCCGTTGCTCGGCAAGTGCCTGCTGGTGCTGTTCTGCGCACTGCTGCCGGTGCTGGCGCTGATCAACATGCGCCGCCGACAGCGCGCCTTGCAGGAGGATCGCCGACGTTACCAGGATATCTTTGAAGGCACCGGCGTTGCGTTGTGCGTGCTCGACCTGTCCAGCCTGCCCGGCCAAATCGACCGCTATCACCTGAGCAATCAACCCGCCCTGCGCCAGAGCCTGAGCCTGGACCCCAATCTGCGGCGCACCTTGCTGCAGGAGCTGAAGATCACCGAGATCAACCAATTCGCTCGCCAGTTGCTCGCCGTCGACAGCAACGAGGGCGCCTGGCAGCGCCTGTTCGAAAGCAGCGGCGTCGGCCGCGAGAGCATCGGGGCGCAGTTGCTGGATGCCCTGATCGACCAGCGTGACGTGCTTGAACTGGAAGTACGCCTGCCGGCACCACTGGGCGGCGAACTGCACCTGTGGGTGATGGCGCGCCTGCCCCAGCAGCGCTCCGATTTCCAGGCGGTAATCCTGAGCATCAGCGACGTCACCAGCCGCAAGCAGGTAGAGTTGTCATTGCTCGAACGCGAGAGCTTCTGGTCAGACGTGGTGCGCACCGTGCCCGACCAGCTCTACGTGCAGGACGTACAAAGCCGGCGGATGATCTTCAGCAACCGCCACCTCGGCCAGTCCCTGGGCTACGACCGCACCGAGCTGGCGCAGATGGGCGACCACTTCTGGGAGCTGCTGCTGCACCCGGAAGATGCCGAGCACTATCGCACCCTGCGCCAACACCAGCGGGACAGTGGCCACCACCAGTCGCTGCATTGCCAACTGCGTTTTCGCCACCGCGACGGCGCCTGGCGCTGCTACGACATCCGCGAGCAGGTCCTGAGCCGCGACAGCGAGGGGCAGGTGGTGCGCATCATCGGCGTGGGCAAGGACGTCACGATCCAGATCGAGGCCAGCCAGTCCCTGCGCGACAGCGAGCAGCGCTACCGCATGCTCGCCGAAAGCATCAGCGATGTGATCTTCTCCACCGACAGCCAGTTGCAGTTCAACTACGTAAGCCCTTCGGTGCAGACAGTGCTGGGCTACCAGGCCGACTGGATCTTCGAGCACGGCTGGCAGTCGATCATCGCCAACCCGGCCCAGCTCACCGGCATCTACAACCTGATGGAGCGGGTCAGCAAGGCGCTGGGCAACCGCGAGCAACTGGGCCAACTACGCAGCCAACTGACCAGCCAGCTGTTCCTGTTCGACTGCCTGCGTGCCGATGGCCGCAAGATCCCTATCGAACTGCGCCTGGTACTGGTGTGGGACGACAACGAGCGTTTCGAGGGCGTGCTCGGCGTAGGTCGCGACATCAGCCAGCAACGCCGCGCGGAAAAAGACCTGCGCATGGCGGCCACGGTATTCGAGCACTCCACCTCGGCGATCCTCATCACCGACCCGGCCGGCTATATCGTCCAGGCCAACGAAGCCTTCAGCCGGGTCAGCGGCTACGACCTCAGCGAAGTGCTCGACCAGTTGCCGAGCCTGCTGACCGTGGACGAACAGCAGGATGCCCACCTGCGCTACGTGCTCAAGCAGTTGCACCAGCGCGGCTCCTGGGAGGGCGAGGTGTGGCTCAGGCGGCGTAGCGGCGAGCACTACCCGGCCTGGGTGGGCATCACTGCCGTGCTCGATGACGAAGGTGACTTGGCCAGCTACGTGTGCTTCTTCACCGACATCAGCGAGCGCAAGGCCAGCGAACAGCGCATCCACCGCCTGGCGTACTACGACGCCCTCACCCACCTGCCCAACCGCACGCTGTTCCAGGACCGCCTGCACACCGCGTTGCAGCAGGCCGAGCGGCACAAGTCGTGGGTGGTGCTGATGTTCCTCGACCTGGACCGCTTCAAGCCGATCAACGACTCCCTGGGCCACGCCGCAGGCGACCGCATGCTCAAGGACATGGCCGAGCGCCTGCTGGCCTGCGTGGATGACGACGACACCGTGGCGCGCATGGGCGGCGACGAGTTCACCCTGCTGCTGCAACCGCGCAGCAGCCGCGACATGGCGCTGAACCGGGCGATCCACGTGGCGGAAAATATCCTTGCCAGCCTGGTGCGCCCGTTCGTGCTGGAGAACCGCGAGTTCTTCGTCACCGCCAGCATCGGCATCGCCCTCAGCCCGCAGGATGGCAGCGAGCTGAGCCAGCTGATGAAGAACGCCGACACCGCCATGTACCACGCCAAGGAGCGCGGCAAGAACAACTTCCAGTTCTACCAGGCCGACATGAACGCCAGCGCCCTGGAGCGCCTGGAGCTGGAAGGCGACCTGCGCCACGCGCTGGAGCAGAACGAATTCATCCTCTACTACCAGCCGCAGTTCAGCGGCGACGGCAAGCGCCTGACCGGCGCCGAGGCGCTGCTGCGCTGGCGTCACCCACGCCGCGGCCTGGTGCCGCCGGGCGAGTTCATCCCGGTGATCGAGGAGCTGGGCCTGGTGGTGGACGTCGGCGACTGGGTGCTGCGCGAGGCCAGCCGCCAGCTCAAGGCCTGGCATGCAGCCAAGGTGCGGGTGCCGAAGGTGTCGGTGAATATCTCGGCGCGGCAGTTCTCCGACGGCCAGCTGGGCACGCGTATCGCCAACATCCTCGAGGAAACCGGGCTGCCGCCAGCGTGCCTGGAGCTGGAGCTGACCGAAAGTATCCTGATGCGCGAGGTAAACGAGGCGATGATCATCCTCGACAGCCTGAAGAAGCTGGGCCTGAGCATCGCGGTCGACGACTTCGGCACCGGCTACTCGTCGCTGAACTACCTCAAGCAGTTCCCCATCGACGTGCTGAAGATCGACCGCACCTTCGTCGACGGCCTGCCCGAAGGCGAGCAGGACGCACAGATCGCCCGGGCGATCATCGCCATGGCCCACAGCCTGAACCTGGCGGTGATCGCCGAAGGCGTGGAAACCCATGAGCAGTTGGAGTTCCTGCGCGAGCACGGCTGTGACGAGGTGCAGGGCTACCTGTTCGGACGGCCGATGCCGGCCAACCAGTTCGAGGCGCAGTTCAGCAACGAAACGCTGTTCATGTTCCAGTGACCCAGGCCTCGTGGGAGCGGCCTTGTGTCGCGAAAGGGCTGCGCAGCAGCCCCAGGGTTTTGGTCGCGCCGCTTGAATTGCTGGGGCTGCTTTGCAGCCCTTTCGCGACACAAGGCCGCCCCCACAGGGCTCTTTAACAAGCCTGCGCCGACCTTGAATTCCATTGGTCCGCGACATGACGCCACTTCATATGCCAGGCCAGGGGCAATGGGGTAGAATGCCCCCCCATTACCTGCCCCGATCCTTGAGGACCGCCATGTTCAGCCGTGATTTGACCATTGCCAAGTACGACGCAGAGCTCTTCGAAGCCATGCAGCAAGAAGCCCTGCGCCAGGAAGAGCATATCGAGCTGATCGCTTCGGAAAACTACACCAGCCCCGCTGTCATGGAAGCCCAGGGCTCGGTGCTGACCAACAAGTACGCCGAAGGCTACCCAGGCAAGCGCTACTACGGTGGTTGCGAGTACGTCGACATCGTCGAGCAGCTGGCCATCGACCGCGCCAAGGAGCTGTTCGGTGCCGACTACGCCAACGTCCATCAGCACCGTCACGGTGCGCAGCACGTGCAACTGGCGGTATTCCACGCCCCCACGGTTCAGGTGATAGTCGACGCTCGAAGGCTGGAT
>NZ_JBNNVR010000148.1:0-6905 GCF_050280645.1 Pseudomonas sp. NPDC089554 | reverse complement strand
GCGGCCATCCTTGAGTGCCTGGTCGATGCCGGCGAGCACCACTTCGAAGGGAATGCCACGGTCGGTGTGGGTTTGCGGGTCGAAGAACGGTTCGGTATGCACGACATTCTGTGCTTTGCAGCGTTGCAGGTAGGCCCAGGTCAGGTCGTAGAAGTCCTGCTCGGTACGCAACACGTCTGCGCCTTGGTAGTACAGGTCGAGGAATTCCTGCAGGTTGTTGAAGGCATAGGCGGCACGCAGGGCTTCTACGTCGGCCCAGGGCAGGGCGACCTTGTTGCGTTCGGCCAGGGTGAACAGCAACTCAGGCTCCAGAGAGCCCTCCAGGTGCATGTGCAGTTCGGCTTTGGGCAAGGCGTTGAGCCAGTCATACATGGTGTGCGATCTCGAATCAGGTACGGTTGCCGACATTCTACAGGGCCATGTGTCGAGGCGTGGCATTACCAGGTCAGGGCGTCACCCTTGTAGTTGATATAGCGCAGGCCGCCTTGGCCGCGGTGTGCCTTGATCTGTGCAAGCATGCCGCCCGTGCTGGTCAGCACGTCGATGTCGGCGTCCTCGCCACCCATGTCGGTCCTGACCCAGCCAGGGTGCATGGCCAGTACGCAGAGGTCCGGGCGTTGCGACTCGACCACGAAGGTATTGATCATCGAATTCAGGGCGGCCTTGCTGGCCTTGTACAAGCACACCTCGTTGCCGGCCGGGATCGCCACGCTGCCAAGGGCGGAGCTCATGAACGCCAGCACGCCGGTGCCTTCGCGGATCAGGCCAACCAGCCGGCGCGCCACGCGGATCGGCGCCACGGCGTTGGTCATGAACAGTTCACCGATATCTTGAGTCTGGACGGTTTCCAGGTCCTGGGGCAAGGGGCCTATCACACCGGCATTGACGAACACCAGGTCCAGCACTTCGCCTTGCAGGCGCTGTTTCAGTGAGTCGAGTTGGCGGGTGTCGTTCATTTCCAGGGCTTCGATACGTACGCCAGGTACCTCACCCAGTGCGCCGGGTTTGGAGGTGTCGCGAACGGTGGCGATGACGTTCCAGCCGTCCTCGTGCAGGCGCTGTACGAGGCCCAGGCCCAGCCCACGGGAGGCGCCGATAATCAGGGCAGTTCTTGAGGTGGACATGGGGGCACTCCTCGATCGCTGAAGGAAAGGTTTTGAGCATACTCCAGGCGCGTGGCACCGTCGGTCTTGCAAGTGAACAAAAAATAGCCAGGTCCGCCGGAGCTTGGCCATTGCGGCGCTTGGCTCATCAACTAACGGGTTATCCACAGGCTGCTCCACAGGTATTGTGGGCAACCTGCTGGTCATCACAGGGTCACACTGCATTGGCGCTTGGGGATAACTGACGAAAAGTCAGTAGGTTGCGGCTGTCATCAAACCTTGATCAAAATATGCTCAACCTGGTGCAGGCCTTGTGGGACAAGGCCTGCAATAGAGTACCCCAAGCTTATCCACAGGCGGGCCCACAGTAGTTGTGAGCAAGCTTCAGCCGCGTTCCAGGCGAATTCGGCCGCGGCTGAGGTCTGCCAGTTGTTGCTGCAGTGCGTCCAGGTGCATGTCGCCCAACGCTATGCGCAGCTCTACGCCATTGGCGGTAAATTGCTCCTCCACGATCAAGCCATCCACCTCGGCCAAGCGTAGCTTGAGCAGTGCCAGTTCGCTGAAGGTACAGCTGCACGTGAATTCGCTGCGCTGCACCAGCACGCGTTTCTCTGCTTGTTGCAGGCATTTGTTGGCCCCGCCGCCGTAGGCGCGGGCGAGGCCGCCGGTGCCCAGTTGAATACCGCCATACCAGCGAATCACCAGCACCACGACCTGGTCGCAGTCCTGGGCCTCGATGGCCGTCAGAATCGGCCGTCCGGCGGTTCCCCCCGGTTCACCGTCATCGCTGCTGCGGTATTGCGCGCCCAGCTTCCACGCCCAGCAGTTGTGGGTGGCGGCTGGGTCGCTGTGGCGTTCGATGAAACCCATCGCCTCGGCGGCGCTGCTGATGGGGCCGGCGAGGGTGATGAAGCGGCTCTTGCGGATCTCCTCGCGAAACTCGCAAAGGTCGAGCAGGGTAGAAGGCATAGGTGTGTGTCAGGCCGGCGGGGTGATGCCGCAGCCTTTGAGAATGATGTGGATAAGGTTGTTGCTGGCGTCTTCCATGTCCTGCTTGGTCAGGCGGCTGCGCCCGGTGACCTGGCAGATCTGCGTGGCGAAGTCGGCATAGTGCTGGGTACTGCCCCAGAGCAGGAAGATCAGGTGTACCGGGTCGACCGGGTCCATCTTGCCTGCATCGATCCACGCCTGGAATACCGCCGCGCGGCCCCGGAACCATTCGCGGTAGTCGGCGCTGAAGTACTCGCTCAGGCACTGTCCGCCGCTGATCACCTCCATGGCGAAGATCCGCGAGGCCTGCGGGTTGCGCCGGGAAAACTCCATCTTGGTGCGAATGTACTGGCTCAGGGCTTGGGCAGGGTCGTCATCGACGCTCAGGGCATTGAAGGTGCTGTCCCACAACTCGATGATGTTGCTCAGCACGGCGATGTAGAGGCCCAGCTTGTTGGTGAAGTAGTAGTGCAGGTTGGCTTTGGGCAGGTCGGCCTTCAGCGCGATGGTGTTCATGCTGGTGCCCTTGAAACCGTGGCGGGCGAACTCGTCTTCGGCGGCCTGGATGATGGCCTGTTCGTTCTTCTGGCGAATACGGCCAGCGGGCTTGCCCGAGGCGGAAAGGCGATGCGCAGGGACTTCAAGGGTCATGGACGTTTCCGTACAGGTCTGTGGCAACGGGGGACAGATTACCTGCCTGTGCCGAAGTGACAAAGCATTAGCGTGTGGCTGCCAGGCTTTCCAGGAAACTCTCCAGCACCAGGTTGGGCCTGCGCCCCTTGCGTGTCACCCAGCTCAGGCCCAGGTCATAGAAGCGCTGCGCGGGCTTCAGCGCACGTAGGCGGCCTTGTTGTACCCAGAACGTGGCGTAGTGATCGGGTAGGTAACCAATGTAACGTCCTGTAAGAATTAGGAAGGCCATGCCTTCACGATCCGACGCGCTGGCGGTGCAGTGCAGGGCCTGGTAGTGCGCCTGGATATCGGCCGGCAGGCGGAAGGTCGGGGCGATGGCGTCCTGGCTATTGAGGCGCTGGTCGTCGAGCAGTTGGTCGTCGGCGTAGAACAGCGGGTGGCCAACCGCGCAGTAGAGCAACGAGCGTTCGCTGTACAAGGGCTGGTACTCGAGCCCGGACAGCGGGCTGGTCTGCGGTACCACGCCGACGTGCAGGCTGCCGTCGAGCACCCCCTGCTCGACCTGGCTGGGGGCGATCATGCGGATCTGTATACGCACATCCGGGCCGCGATCCTTGAGTTGCGCCAAGGCATGGGTGATGCGCATGTGCGGCAGGGTCACCAGGTTGTCGGTCAGGCCGATGTTCAGCTCGCCGCGCAGGTGCTGGTGCAGGCCGTTGACCTCGGTGCGGAAGGTTTCGAGGGCGCTGAGCAACTGCAACGCTGAATGGTAGACCTCACGCCCTTCCTCGGTCAGCGAGAAGCCGGCGCGCCCGCGTTGGCACAGGCGCAGGCCCAGGCGCTGTTCCAGGTCGTTCATCTGTTGGCTGATGGCCGAGCGGCCTATGCCCAACACGTTCTCCGCTGCCGAGAAGCCACCGCATTCCACGACGCTGCGGTAGATCTTCAGTAGGCGGATGTCGAAATCACTGACTTGGGCGAGGGGATCGGGACGACGGCTCATCTGTTTAGCCTGCTGCTACCTGAAGATTAGAAATGTTGGATTTTTCAGACTTTATCCCCATGACAACGTAGTCGCAATAACTCACATCGTTGCCCAATCGTCTCGCGAGGAACCGCCGATGAACCTGCCCGAAAACGCCCCGACCGGCCTGGCCAGCCAGCTGAAGCTGGATGCTCACTGGATGCCGTACACCGCCAACCGCAACTTCCAGCGCGACCCGCGGTTGATCGTGGCGGCCGACGGCAACCATTTGGTCGACGACAAAGGCCGCCGGATCTTCGATGCGCTGTCGGGCCTGTGGACCTGCGGCGCCGGTCACACGCGCAAGGAAATCACCGAAGCGGTAGCCAAGCAGTTGAGCGTGCTGGATTACTCTCCTGCCTTCCAGTTTGGCCACCCGCTGTCGTTCCAGCTGGCCGAGAAGATCACCGAGCTGACGCCGGGCGACCTGAACCACGTCTTCTATACCAACTCGGGCTCCGAGTGCGCCGACACCGCACTGAAAATGGTGCGTGCCTACTGGCGCCTGAAAGGCCAGGCCACCAAGACCAAGATCATCGGCCGTGCCCGTGGCTACCATGGCGTGAACATCGCCGGCACCAGCCTGGGTGGCGTCAATGGCAACCGCAAGCTGTTCGGGCAACTGCTGGACGTCGATCACCTGCCGCACACTGTGCTGTCGGTCAATGTGTTTTCCAAGGGCATGCCGGAAGAGGGCGGTATCGCCCTGGCCGACGAGATGCTCAAGCTGATCGAACTGCACGATGCGTCGAACATCGGTGCCGTGATCGTCGAGCCGCTGGCCGGTTCCGCAGGTGTGCTGCCACCGCCCAAGGGCTACCTCAAGCGCCTGCGCGAAATCTGCACCCAGCACAACATCCTGCTGATCTTCGATGAAGTGATTACCGGTTTTGGTCGCATGGGGGCAATGACTGGCGCCGAGGCGTTCGGGGTGACGCCGGACCTGATGTGCATCGCCAAGCAGGTAACCAACGGTGCCATTCCGATGGGCGCCGTCATCGCCAGCAGCGAGATTTACCAGACCTTCATGAACCAGCCTACGCCGGAGTACGCCGTGGAGTTCCCCCATGGCTACACCTACTCGGCACACCCGGTGGCCTGTGCCGCGGGTATCGCTGCGCTGGACCTGCTGCAAAAGGAAAACCTGGTGCAGTCCGCCGCAGAGCTTGCGCCGCACTTCGAGACCCTGCTGCATGGCATCAAGGGCACCAAGAACGTCGTCGACATCCGCAACTACGGCCTGGCGGGTGCAATCCAGATCGCTGCCCGTGATGGCGACGCCATCGTTCGCCCATACGAGGCGGCCATGAAACTGTGGCAAGCCGGCTTCTATGTGCGCTTCGGTGGCGACACCCTGCAGTTCGGCCCAACGTTCAATACCCAGCCACAAGAGCTGGACCGCCTGTTCGACGCGGTGGGTGAAGCCCTGAACAAGGTCGACTGACTGTTCCGATTCCGACGCCGGGCGCTTCATCTCAAGCGCCCGCCATCATCTTCTTTATAGGGAGTTCTGCATGAGCATCGTTCAGCACCTGATTCACGGCGAACTGGTTTCCAAGGGCGAGCGCACCGCCGATGTCTACAACCCGTCTACCGGCCAGGCCACCCGCAAGGTCGAGCTTGCCAGCCGTGCCACCATCCAGCAGGCCATCGATTCGGCCAAGGCTGCCTTCCCGGCCTGGCGCAATACTCCACCGGCCAAGCGCGCCCAGGTGATGTTCCGCTTCAAGCAATTGCTGGAGCAGAACGAAGCGAAGATTTCCCAGCTGATCAGCGAAGAGCACGGCAAAACCCTCGAAGACGCTGCCGGTGAGCTCAAGCGCGGTATCGAGAACGTGGAGTTCGCCTGCGCAGCGCCAGAGCTGCTCAAGGGCGAGTACAGCCGCAACGTCGGGCCGAACATTGACGCCTGGTCGGACTTCCAGCCGCTGGGCGTCGTCGCGGGTATCACCCCGTTCAACTTCCCGGCGATGGTTCCGCTGTGGATGTATCCGCTGGCAATCGCCTGCGGCAACGCCTTCATCCTCAAGCCATCGGAGCGTGACCCGAGCTCGACGCTGTTCATCGCCCAGTTGCTGCACGAAGCAGGCCTGCCCAAGGGCATCCTGAATGTGGTGCACGGCGACAAGGAAGCGGTGGATGCGCTGATCGAGGCGCCGGAAGTGAAGGCGCTGAGTTTCGTAGGTTCTACGCCGATTGCCGAGTACATCTATGCCGAAGGCACCAAGCGCGGCAAGCGTGTGCAAGCGTTGGGCGGCGCGAAGAACCACGCGGTGCTGATGCCCGATGCCGACCTGGACAACGCGGTGAGTGCGTTGATGGGCGCGGCCTACGGTTCGTGCGGCGAGCGCTGCATGGCCATTTCGGTAGCCGTGTGCGTGGGTGACCAGGTCGCCGATGCACTGATCGCCAAGCTGGAGCCGCAGATCAAGGCGCTGAAGATTGGTGCTGGCACCTCCTGCGGCCTGGACATGGGCCCGCTGGTGACGGCGGCGGCGCGCGACAAGGTGCTCGGCTACATCGACGACGGCGTGGCGGCAGGCGCCACGCTGGTGGTGGATGGCCGCGATTTGCGCGTAGCCGGCAACGAGGATGGCTATTTCGTGGGCGGTACCTTGTTTGACCGGGTGACTCCCGAGATGCGCATCTATAAGGAAGAGATCTTCGGACCGGTGCTGTGTGTAGTGCGAGTGAATAGCCTGGAAGCGGCGATGCAACTCATCAACGACCACGAGTACGGCAACGGCACGTGCATCTTCACCCGTGATGGCGAGGCTGCGCGGTTGTTCTGTGATGAAATCGAAGTGGGCATGGTCGGTGTGAACGTGCCACTGCCGGTGCCGGTGAGCTACCACAGCTTCGGTGGCTGGAAGCGGTCGCTGTTCGGCGACTTGCATGCCTATGGCCCGGATGGTGTGCGTTTCTACACTCGACGCAAGGCGATCACCCAGCGCTGGCCGCAACGTGCCAGCCATGAGGCTTCGCAGTTCGCGTTCCCGAGTTTGTAAGGTGTTAAAAGCAAAAGGGGAGGCCGTCAGGCCTCCCCGCTTTGTTTTTGCTTTTTATGAAGTTTTCTTGAAATAAAGGGTTGACGGGGTTTCTGAGGCCCTTATAATGCGCCCCACTTCCGACGTAGTCGAAGCGCAAAACTCCTT
>NZ_JBNNVR010000147.1:0-7163 GCF_050280645.1 Pseudomonas sp. NPDC089554 | reverse complement strand
GAACGGAATGCGCACACAAGCCACCTGCCCCTGGAACGGGCCCAGCACCAGTTGCTCGTCGCGGTTCAGATAAAAGCCCGCCCAGTTCAGGTCCGATGCCGCAAACCCGTGAGCACATCCTGCTGTCCCGTCAGGTTGGCGTTCCGTACATCGTGGTCTTCCTGAACAAGGCTGACCTGGTAGACGACGCTGAGCTGCTGGAACTGGTCGAGATGGAAGTTCGCGACCTGCTGTCCACCTACGACTTCCCAGGCGACGACACCCCGATCATCATCGGTTCGGCTCGTATGGCGCTGGAAGGCAAAGACGACAACGAAATGGGCACTACCGCTGTCAAGAAGCTGGTAGAGACTCTGGACAGCTACATTCCTGAGCCAGTTCGTGCCATCGACCAGCCGTTCCTGATGCCAATCGAAGACGTGTTCTCGATCTCGGGTCGCGGTACCGTTGTTACCGGCCGTATCGAGCGTGGCATCGTTCGCGTTCAGGATCCGCTGGAAATCGTTGGTCTGCGTGACACCACCACCACCACCTGCACCGGCGTTGAGATGTTCCGCAAGCTGCTGGACGAAGGTCGTGCTGGCGAGAACTGCGGCGTGCTGCTGCGCGGCACCAAGCGTGACGACGTTGAGCGTGGCCAGGTTCTGGTCAAGCCAGGTTCGGTCAAGCCGCACACCAAGTTCACCGCAGAAGTCTACGTTCTGTCGAAGGAAGAAGGCGGCCGTCACACTCCGTTCTTCAAAGGCTACCGTCCTCAGTTCTACTTCCGTACCACTGACGTGACCGGTAACTGCGAACTGCCGGAAGGCGTTGAGATGGTAATGCCAGGTGACAACATTCAGATGACTGTCACCCTGATCAAGACCATCGCAATGGAAGACGGTCTGCGCTTCGCCATCCGTGAAGGCGGTCGTACCGTCGGCGCCGGCGTCGTAGCAAAGATTATTGAATAAGTAGTTGATTTATCTCGATCAGGCCGACATAATGGTCGGCCTGATACAGCTTTAAAGGTCAGTAGCTCAATTGGCAGAGCGACGGTCTCCAAAACCGTAGGTTGGGGGTTCGATTCCCTCCTGACCTGCCATTCACCTCGGTGTGATTGGCTTTCTTCTCACAGGATCCTCCTCGATGACTCCCAAAACTGAAGCCCAAGAATCGCGTTTTGATCTTTTCAAGTGGCTTGCTGTCGTAGCGTTGGTTGTCGTGGGTGTCGTGGGTAATCAGTATTACTCCGCCGCTCCTATCCTGTATCGCGTTCTGGCGTTGCTCGCCCTGGCTGCTGTCGCAGGCTTCATTGCCTTGCAGACTGCGAAGGGTAAGTCGTTCTTTGCGCTGGCGAAGGAAGCTCGTACCGAGATCCGTAAAGTCGTGTGGCCTACCCGCCAAGAAACCACCCAGACCACTTTGATTGTTGTGGCTGTGGTCCTGGTTATGGCGTTGCTGCTGTGGGGTCTTGATTCCCTGCTCGGCTGGTTGGTCTCCTTGATTGTAGGCTAAAGGTGTCCCGTGGCTAAGCGTTGGTACGTCGTGCATGCTTACTCGGGTTACGAGAAGCATGTAATGCGCTCTCTGATCGAGCGTGTAAAGCTGGCTGGCATGGAAGATGAATTCGGCGAGATCCTTGTCCCGACCGAAGAAGTCGTCGAGATGCGCAACGGCCAGAAGCGCAAGAGTGAGCGTAAGTTCTTCCCGGGCTATGTCCTGGTTCAGATGGAAATGAACGAGGGTACTTGGCACTTGGTCAAGGATACTCCTCGGGTCATGGGTTTCATTGGTGGTACCGCAGACAAACCTGCGCCGATCACTGATAAAGAAGCTGAGGCTATCCTGCGTCGCGTTGCCGACGGCAGTGACAAGCCCAAGCCGAAAACGCTGTTCGAGCCGGGTGAAGTGGTTCGAGTCATTGATGGTCCGTTCGCAGACTTCAATGGTAGCGTCGAAGAGGTTAACTACGAAAAGAGCCGTCTGCAGGTTGCAGTGCTTATTTTCGGTCGCTCCACCCCGGTGGAGCTCGAGTTCAGCCAGGTCGAAAAGGTCTAGCAGAACGCAGCATCCCATACCCCGCAGCCCTATGTGCTGCGGGGTTTTGTCGTCACTGGGATAAAACGCAAGTCATCCGGGGAGCCAATAGGCGCTTGAACCCGATTTTGGAGTAGCTCATGGCTAAGAAGATTCAGGCTTACATCAAGCTGCAAGTAAAGGCCGGCCAGGCCAACCCAAGCCCACCCGTTGGTCCAGCACTGGGCCAACACGGTGTGAACATCATGGAATTCTGCAAGGCTTTCAACGCCCGTACCCAGGGTCAAGAGCCAGGCCTGCCGACTCCAGTCATCATCACTGTCTACAGTGACCGTAGCTTCACCTTCGAGACCAAGAGCACCCCTGCCTCGGTTCTGCTGAAGAAAGCTGCTGGCCTGACCAGTGGTTCGGCTCGTCCGAACACCGTTAAAGTCGGTACCGTGACCCGTGCTCAGCTGGAAGATATCGCCAAGGCTAAACAGGCTGATCTGACTGCTGCTGACCTGGACGCTGCTGTACGCACCATCGCTGGCTCTGCCCGCAGCATGGGCCTGAACGTGGAGGGTGTGTAATGGCTAAGCTGACCAAACGCCAAAAGGCAATCGCCGAAAAAATCGAAGCAGGCAAAGCCTACGGCTTCGAAGAAGCGGCAACTCTGCTGGCCTCGCTGCCTGCTGCCAAGTTCGTCGAGTCGTTCGACATCGCCGTTAACCTCGGTGTTGACCCGCGTAAATCCGACCAGGTCGTTCGTAGCGCTACCGTGCTGCCACACGGCACTGGCAAGACCGTACGCGTTGCTGTCTTCACCCAGGGTCCAGCTGCTGAAGCCGCTCTGGCTGCCGGCGCTGACCGTGTAGGTATGGACGATCTGGCTGCCGAAATGAAAGGCGGCGACCTGAACTATGACGTCGTCATCGCATCGCCTGATGCCATGCGCGTCGTTGGTCAGCTGGGTCAGGTTCTGGGTCCTCGCGGCCTGATGCCTAACCCGAAAGTCGGTACCGTGACCCCAGACGTAGCCACTGCCGTGAAAAACGCCAAGGCTGGTCAGGTTCGCTACCGTACCGACAAGAACGGTATCATCCACACCTCCGTAGGCAAGGTTGGTTTCGAAGCCACCAAGCTGAAGGAAAACGTTGAAGCCCTGATCGCTGACCTGAAGCGTATCAAGCCGGCTTCCGCGAAAGGTATCTACGTCAAGCGCGTTACCCTGAGCACCACCATGGGCCCAGGTCTGATCATCGATCAGAGCTCGCTGAGCGTGTAAGACAATGCCGGCGCGACTTGTCGCGCCAGCAGCAAGAGATTGGGGTCCCTGCCTGGCGGGGGCTATCCAAGACCGTAGGCGGCGCAAGCCTTAAAAGACAAGCCTACGCAGATGGTGCTCCCGATTCGTTACCGAATCAGACACCAAAACGACATCCGGCCTCGGCCAGATGAAACGGTAAAAACCAGGAGTAAACCCGTGGCAATTAAACTCGAAGACAAGAAGGCCATCGTCGCTGAAGTCAACGAGGCTGCCAAAGTCGCTCTGTCCGCTGTCGTGGCTGATGCCCGTGGTGTGACTGTAGGCGCAATGACCGGACTCCGTAAAGAGGCTCGTGAAGCTGGTGTATACGTACGTGTCGTACGTAACACCCTGCTCAAGCGCGCTGTTGCCGACACTGAATTCAGTGTCCTCAACGACGCCTTCACTGGCCCGACCCTGATCGCTTTCTCCAACGAGCACCCGGGCGCTGCTGCCCGTCTGTTCAAAGAGTTCGCCAAGGGTCAGGACAAGTTCGAGATCAAGGCAGCTGCGTTCGACGGCAAGTTCCTTGCCGCTAACCAGATCGACGTGCTGGCAACCCTGCCAACTCGCGACGAGGCTATCGCACAGCTGATGAGCGTTATCCAAGGTGCAACCAGCAAGCTGGCCCGTACCCTGGCAGCGCTGCGCGACCAGAAAGAAGCTGCTGCTGCCTAAGGCGGCGTAGTCTTTCTCGAAATCAAACGTTTAATTTGATGGCCGCGTAGGCTGTCACCCCAATACAGGAATTCATAGTCATGTCTCTGACTAACGAGCAAATCATCGAAGCGATCGGCCAGAAAACCGTTCTGGAAATTGTTGAACTGATCAAAGCGATGGAAGAAACCTTCGGCGTTACCGCTGCTGCCGCTGTTGCCGCTGGCCCAGCTGCTGCTGCTGCCGTTGTTGAAGAGCAAACCGAGTTCAACGTTGTTCTGGTTGAAGCCGGCGAGAAGAAAGTCAACGTGATCAAGGCCGTTCGTGAACTGACCGGTCTGGGCCTGAAAGAAGCCAAAGAGAAAGTTGACGGCGCTCCTCAAGTCGTAGCTGAAGGCGTTTCGAAAGAAGCCGCTGAAGACGCGAAGAAGAAGCTGGAAGAAGCTGGCGCTAAAGTCGAGCTGAAGTAATAGCGACTTTGCGACTGCAGCCTGAGCGCTAAGCGAAAGGCTGATGGCTGGTGGCTCATGCCACCGGCCTTTTTCCGTTATTGGTGGCCGATCAGGTCGGCCCCGATAACGAGCTGCAAGACACCCATGTGGGTGGCGCAAACCAAGGGGTTTGCACGATTTTCTGGCTGCTCCCGCCGGGAGAAGCCAAACAAGCAGGTGACCAAGCTGGGGAACGCTGATGGCTTACTCATACACTGAGAAAAAACGTATCCGCAAGGACTTTAGCAAGTTGCCGGACGTCATGGATGTGCCGTATCTCCTGGCCATCCAGCTGGATTCGTATCGCGAATTCCTGCAGGCGGGAGCATCCAAGGATCAGTTCCGCGACGTCGGTCTGCATGCGGCCTTCAAATCGGTATTCCCGATCATCAGCTACTCCGGCAATGCTGCCCTGGAGTACGTAGGCTATCGCCTGGGCGAGCCCGCCTTCGATGTGAAGGAATGTGTGCTGCGCGGCGTGACCTTCGCAGTTCCGCTGCGGGTGAAAGTGCGCCTGATCATCTTCGACAAGGAATCGTCGAACAAAGCGATCAAGGACATCAAAGAGCAAGAAGTCTACATGGGTGAAATCCCCCTGATGACTGAGAACGGTACCTTCGTTATCAACGGTACCGAGCGAGTGATCGTTTCCCAGCTGCACCGTTCGCCAGGTGTGTTCTTCGACCACGACCGTGGCAAGACCCACAGCTCCGGCAAGCTGCTGTACTCCGCTCGCATCATTCCTTACCGCGGTTCCTGGTTGGACTTCGAGTTCGATCCGAAGGACTGCGTGTTCGTGCGTATCGACCGTCGCCGCAAGCTGCCGGCGTCCGTCCTGCTGCGCGCCCTGGGCTACAGCACCGAAGAAATCCTGGACACCTTCTACACCACCAACGTGTTCCACGTTTCCGGTGAGAAGCTGAGCCTGGAGCTGGTCGCCCAACGCCTGCGCGGTGAAGTTGCGGTCATGGACATCACCGACGAAACCGGCAAGGTCATCGTCGAGCAGGGTCGTCGTATCACTGCGCGTCACATCAACCAGATCGAGAAAGCCGGCGTCAAGCAGCTGGACGTTCCGATGGAGTATGTGATCGGTCGCACCACCGCCAAGGCCATCGTGCACCCGGCCACTGGCGAGATCCTGGCCGAGTGCAACACCGAGCTGACCACCGATCTGCTGATCAAGGTCGCCAAGGCTCAGGTCGTACGCATCGAGACCCTGTACACCAACGACATCGATTGCGGTCCGTTCATCGCCGATACCCTGAAGATCGACACCACCAGCAACCAGCTGGAGGCATTGGTCGAGATCTATCGCATGATGCGTCCTGGCGAGCCACCGACCAAGGATGCCGCCGAGACCCTGTTCAACAACCTGTTCTTCAGTGCCGAGCGTTACGACCTGTCCGCCGTTGGCCGCATGAAGTTCAACCGTCGTATCGGTCGTACCGAGATCGAAGGTTCGGGCGTGCTGAGCAAGGAAGACATCGTCGATGTACTGAAGACCCTGGTCGATATCCGTAACGGCAAGGGTATCGTCGACGACATCGACCACCTGGGTAACCGTCGTGTACGTTGCGTCGGCGAGATGGCCGAGAACCAGTTCCGCGTTGGCCTGGTGCGTGTAGAGCGCGCGGTCAAGGAACGTCTGTCGATGGCCGAAAGCGAAGGCCTGATGCCGCAAGACCTGATCAACGCCAAGCCGGTTGCGGCAGCGGTGAAGGAGTTCTTCGGTTCCAGCCAGCTCTCGCAGTTCATGGACCAGAACAACCCGCTCTCCGAGATCACCCACAAGCGCCGCGTCTCCGCACTCGGCCCTGGCGGTCTGACCCGTGAGCGTGCAGGCTTCGAAGTCCGTGACGTACACCCGACCCACTACGGTCGCGTGTGCCCGATCGAGACCCCTGAAGGTCCGAACATCGGCCTGATCAACTCCCTGGCGGCCTATGCCCGCACCAACCAGTACGGCTTCCTGGAAAGCCCGTACCGCGTGGTGAAAGAGGGTGTGGTCAGCGACGACATCGTGTTCCTGTCGGCCATCGAAGAAGCTGATCACGTCATCGCCCAGGCTTCGGCCGCGATGAACGAGAAGAAGCAACTGATCGATGAGCTGGTAGCAGTTCGTCACCTGAACGAATTCACCGTCAAGGCGCCGGAAGACGTCACCCTGATGGACGTTTCGCCGAAGCAGGTTGTCTCGGTCGCAGCGTCGCTGATTCCGTTCCTCGAGCACGACGACGCCAACCGTGCGTTGATGGGTTCGAACATGCAGCGTCAGGCGGTTCCGACCCTGCGTGCCGACAAACCGCTGGTAGGTACCGGCATGGAGCGCAACGTCGCCCGTGACTCCGGTGTCTGCGTGGTTGCTCGCCGCGGTGGTGTGATCGACTCGGTCGACGCCAGCCGTATCGTTGTTCGCGTTAACGACGACGAAGTGGAAACCGGCGAAGCAGGTGTAGATATCTACAACCTGACCAAGTACACCCGTTCGAACCAGAACACCTGCATCAACCAGCGTCCGCTGGTTAGCAAAGGTGACAAGGTCCAGCGTAGCGACATCATGGCCGACGGTCCGTCCACCGACATGGGTGAACTGGCACTGGGCCAGAACATGCGCATCGCGTTCATGGCGTGGAACGGCTTCAACTTCGAAGACTCCATCTGCCTGTCCGAGCGTGTGGTTCAGGAAGACCGCTTCACCACCATCC
>NZ_JBNNVR010000146.1:0-7165 GCF_050280645.1 Pseudomonas sp. NPDC089554 | reverse complement strand
GGGTACCGGGTTGGCGCCCTAGCAGCACGTCAAGGTTGTTGCGTGCCGCTGCCAGGCGTGCGCTTAGTGCTGGTACCGAGGCCTGGGCCAGGGCCTGGGATGCCAAGATCGAGCACCTGTCCGGTGGCGAGAAGCGCCGTGTAGCCCTGTGCCGCCTGCTGCTGTCTGCGCCCGACATGCTGCTGCTGGACGAACCGACCAACCACCTGGACGCCGACTCGGTGGCCTGGCTGGAGCGCTTCCTGCACGACTTCCCCGGCACCGTGGTGGCCATTACCCACGACCGTTACTTCCTCGACAACGTCGCCGGCTGGATCCTCGAACTGGACCGCGGCGCCGGCATCCCGTACGAAGGCAACTACTCGGGCTGGCTGGAGGCCAAGTCGGACCGTCTGGCGCAAGAGTCCAAGCAGCAGAGCGCCCACGAGAAGGCCATGAAAGAGGAACTGGAGTGGGTGCGCAAAGGCGCCAAGGCCCGCCAGTCCAAGTCCAAGGCCCGTCTGCAACGCTTCGAGGAAATGCAGTCGCAGGAATTCCAGAAGCGCAGCGAAACCAACGAAATCTATATTCCGGCCGGCCCACGCCTGGGCGACAAGGTCATCGAGTTCAAGAACGTTTCCAAAGGCTATGGCGACCGCGTGCTGATCGACAACCTGTCGTTCTCCATGCCAAAAGGCGCGATCGTCGGCGTTATCGGTGGTAACGGTGCGGGTAAGTCGACCCTGTTCCGCATGCTGATGGGCAAGGAACAGCCGGATTCGGGCAGCATCGAAATCGGCGAAACCGTGCAGCTGGCCTGCGTCGACCAGAGCCGCGAGGACCTGGACGGCGGCAAGACCGTGTTCCAGCAGGTGTCCGACGGTTCCGACCAGATCCGCATCGGCAACTACGAGATTCCATCGCGCACTTACGTTGGCCGCTTCAACTTCAAGGGTGGCGACCAGCAGAAGTTCGTCAAGGACCTCTCCGGTGGTGAGCGTGGCCGTCTGCACCTGGCCCTGACCCTGAAGGAGGGCGGTAACGTCCTGCTGCTCGACGAACCGTCCAACGACCTGGACGTCGAAACCCTGCGTTCGCTGGAGGAAGCCCTGCTGGACTTCCCGGGCGCTGCTATCGTGATTTCCCACGACCGTTGGTTCCTGGACCGCGTGGCCACCCACATCCTGGCCTACGAGGATGACTCGAACGTGGTGTTCTTCGAGGGCAACTACACCGAGTACGAAGCGGATCGCAAGAAACGCCTGGGTGATGCTGCTGCCCAGCCGCACCGTGTACGGCACAAGAAGCTGGCGCAGTAAGCGCTGGTTTTTTGCACAAAAATGGGGCCTTTTTAGGCCCCATTTTTGTGCCTGGCTTTCAGGCTGTGGTGGTTTCTTCGCGGGCAAGCCCGCTCCTACAGGGACTCCGCCGAATCTGAAAATATTCGCGCGCCTTTAAGGAGCGGGCTTGCCCGCGAAGAAGACAGTGCAGTTTCAGGCTTTGTATACAGTTATAGAATACGCACCAAAAATTTTCATAAAAACGACATTTCGCCCTGTTCTGGTGCGATAGCTTCTTGATACATTCCTGAAAAAACAGAAAGCCCATCCCTCTTGGTGAGATGTCTACCATGATCGAATCCGTCGACCACTTCCTCGCGCGCCTCAAGCAGCGTGACCCTGCCCAGCCCGAATTCCACCAGGCCGTCGAAGAAGTGCTGCGCAGCCTCTGGCCGTTCCTCGAAGCCAACCCTCATTACCTGCAAGCCGGCATCCTCGAGCGCATGGTCGAGCCCGAGCGTGCGGTGCTGTTCCGGGTGTCGTGGGTCGATGACCAGGGCAAGGTGCAGGTCAACCGCGGCTACCGCATCCAGATGAGCAGCGCCATCGGCCCGTACAAGGGCGGCCTGCGCTTCCACCCCTCGGTCAACCTGGGCGTGCTCAAGTTCCTGGCGTTCGAACAGGTGTTCAAGAACTCGCTCACCTCGCTGCCCATGGGCGGCGGCAAGGGTGGCTCGGACTTCGACCCCAAGGGCAAGAGCGATGGTGAAGTGATGCGCTTCTGCCAGGCATTCATGAGCGAGCTGTACCGCCACATCGGTGCCGACCTGGACGTGCCGGCCGGTGACATCGGCGTCGGCGCCCGCGAAATCGGCTTCATGTTCGGCCAGTACAAACGCCTGGCCAACCAGTTCACCTCGGTGCTGACCGGCAAGGGCATGACCTACGGCGGCAGCCTGATTCGCCCGGAGGCCACCGGCTACGGCTGCGTGTACTTCGCCGAGGAAATGCTCAAGCGCCAGGAGCTGCGTATCGATGGCCGTCGCGTGGCCATCTCCGGTTCTGGCAACGTGGCCCAATACGCGGCGCGCAAGGTCATGGACCTGGGCGGCAAGGTGATCTCGCTGTCCGACTCCGAAGGCACCCTGTACGCCGAGGCGGGCCTGACCGATGCCCAGTGGGAGGCGTTGATGGAGCTGAAGAACGTCAAGCGCGGGCGTATCAGCGAGCTGGCCGAGCGCTTCGGCCTGGAGTTCCGCAAGGGCCAGACGCCATGGAGCCTGCCGTGCGACATCGCGCTGCCGTGCGCCACGCAGAACGAACTGGGCGCCGAGGATGCCCGCACCCTGCTGCGCAACGGCTGCACCTGCGTGGCCGAAGGCGCGAACATGCCGACCACCCTGGAGGCTGTGGATATCTTCCTGGAGGCTGGCATTCTCTATGCCCCGGGCAAGGCGTCCAACGCCGGTGGCGTGGCGGTGTCTGGGCTGGAGATGTCGCAGAACGCCATGCGTCTGCTGTGGACGGCTGGCGAGGTGGACAGCAAGCTGCATGCGATCATGCAGTCGATCCACCATGCGTGCGTGACCCATGGCGAGCAGGCCGATGGTTCGGTGAACTATGTGAAGGGCGCGAACATCGCCGGGTTCGTCAAGGTGGCCGATGCCATGTTGGCGCAGGGGGTGGTGTAAGGCTTCAGGCCTCACCCATGATAGCAATGACCTCGATCGACTGATCGCCTGCCGGTCGCCGCCACAATACTTCGTCCCCGGGCTTGGCGCCGAGCAGCGCCCGGCCCAGGGGCGAGCCCCAGTTGACCAGCCCGTGCGCTGCATCGGCCTGGTCTTCCCCTACCAATTGCACAGTGTGTTCTTCACCGTTTTCATCGGCGAAGCGCACCCGGCTGCCGATCTGCACCTTGTCTTGCGAAAGAGCCGGTGGCACCACCTGAGCACTTTGCACTCGTGCCACGAAATAGCGAAGGTCGCGCTCGGTGTCGGCCCAGCGCTGCTTGTCGGCGCGCTCGCCTAGTGCCTGCAACTCGCCACGCAGCCCGTTCAACTCGGCCACGCGTCGCTGCAACTGCTCAAGGCCTTTGGCAGTGACGTAGTTGGGCTGGTCGCTGACCCGCCGCTCCACCGGCTGGCTGGCCTGGGCGGCGGCCTGGTCTTCGTTGACGAACGCTCGGCTCATGATGGCCTCCTGTAGGCAGAAGACCATGGTGGCAGGTCGTGGGTTTCAGCGGATGTCTGTTTGCGACCTAGTCTCGCCGGTAGGCGCGCCCGGCGGCGCGGTCCTTTTCCTGCTGCCAGTCGCGGTCGCGTTCATTCCAGTAGCGCTCGCGGTACTGGCGCAGGTCTTCATTGCTCTGCATGGCGTGGCACTGGCGAAAGCCATCGTCCCAGCCGCTTTCGTACTGGCGGTTGTGCAGGTAGTGCGGCACGTCCTTGCGAAACTCGCCCACCATCAGCCCGGCCGCCTGGCGACCGCTGCTGCAACCGTCGCCGAAACCATCGGCATAGGCGGGCGGGTAGCCTTGTTCGAGCATATGGTCATGGGCCGACTGGCAACCTGCGAGCAGCAGGGTTATCCACAACAGTAGCCATGACCGAGACATATCCACAAACCTCCAGGTAGTGGGGAAAGTCTAGGCGCGGCTTTGTCGGCGCTATGTCAAAACGCTGTCGAAGCTTCAATAGTGGTACCACTTCAGTTCCAGCATCACCTCGTTCTGCGCTGTCGCCAGGTGGCTGAACTCGCGCTTGGCGCTGAGCCGCAGGCCCAGGTCCTTACGGATTTCCCACTGCTGGTTAAGGCTCAGGCTGCGACGCACTTCGCCATTGGTGAAGTAGTCACCCTTGGCTTCGAGGGTCATGTTGCCCAGCCCGTTGCGCCACAGCAGCCCGCCATTGAACCCGGCTGCCGGCGAGATGAACTCGGCGAAGTCGTTGTGGTGCTCGACGCGCACGGTGCCCAGGGCAAAGCCGAGCAGGTCGTCGGCAAGCTGCCAGGTGCCGCCGCCGCCGCCATTGACGTGGCTGACCAGCACCTCGTCGTCGTGCTTGCCCGGCACCCGTTCAAGGCCCCCGGCTACTTGCCACGACCAGGGCTTGAGCAGCGCGTTGCGTGGCGTCAACGAGCGGATGGTGGCGAGGTCCAGGCGCTGCACTTGCCAGTCGTTGCCTTCGTACTGGCGTACCTTGAGCTGGAGGATCTCGATCTGCGCGCCAAGCGGGAAACCGTAGGCGTTGTCGTTGAGGTCGTGGTAGGCCATGCGCAGGCCGTACTCGGCGTAGGCGCGGTCTTCGCGGGTGCCCACGCCCAGTTGCCAGGTGCGCGATTGGTGGCCTTCCTCGGGCAAACCGGGGCGTTCGATCTGCAAGGGGGGCGGCGGGTTGCGGTTGATCGCGCGCAGCAGCTCGAAGCTGCGCTTGGCCTGGGCGGGGTCGCGTTCCTGGCCGGTGGCGCGGTAGCGCTCCAGACGGTAGGCGGCGTCCTGCACCAGGGCCTGGCGCTCGCGGGGCAGGGCGGTGAACTCGGGGTCTTGCAGTTGTGCGATGTCGGCGCTGAGGGCGAGCACCTGCTGTTTTTCCGCAGGGTCGAGGGGCTCGGCGCGGGCCAGCAATTCACGCTCGCGGGAGGGGCGGTAGCGTGTGTCCGATACCAGGCCAGACTGCTTCACCGCCTTGACCGTGTCGGTGGGGATGGCGGTGAGGGGGAACTGCGAGGTCAGGTCCAGGCTCGGGCGTGCCACCTGCAACAGCTCCAGCAGGCGGTAGGAGCAGTTCTCGTCGAAGAAGAAATAGTCGAACTGGATCTGCTTGAGTTCCCACACGTGTTCGACCATGCGCCCGGTCTCCTCGGGCGTGAGGTCCAGCTGGTATTCCCACAGGTCGCGGTTTTCCAGGCTGCGGTATTCGGACAGTTTCTCCTGGTACGGCATCATCGCGAACAGGCCGGGGTAGCCGCCCATCAGGCCCTTCCAGGCGTAGAGAATGCTGTTGTCGCTGCCTTCGATATAGGCGCCGAAGTTGATCGCGTAGCTCAGCAGCGTGGTGTCGTTGCTGCGAGTGTCGGCCTTGTCGATGCGCAGCAGGGTGTGGCCGAACATCGACGAGGGGCTGTTCAGGTAGGCCGCCGGGAAGATCATCACCGTGCTATGCGGGTCGACATCCTGGTACCACCGGGTGAATTCCTGGCAGTCCGGTTTGGGCAGGTCGGTCAGTTGCAACTGCTCGCGCAGCCAGCGGGTGCGTGACGGGAACACGCACTGGGCGTGCTTGTCGCCCAGGCTGGCCGGGGCGTACAGGGCCTCGACGGTCGCGCGCAGTTCCTGGTCGGGGTGGTGCGCGCCGTCCTCGGCGAGAAAGAAATTGCGGTCGTCCACATAGCTGCGCCAGCCGCCGAGCTTGGCGGGCTCGTAATGGCCCAGGGCGATCCAGTAGCGGGCGGCGGCCAGTTCTTGCAGGCGCGCGTCGTCCACCATCGGGGCTGCATGCAGCGGCGCGCAGGCGCAGAGCGCCAGGTAAGCGAGGCGTTTGAGCATATCGGGCAACTACTTCTGAACGATGCCGAAGGGCGAGGTATGAAGCCCGCCCCGTTGCCGGGGCGGGAGGGGCGACTCAAGCCTCGGTAGCGTACTTGGCCAGGCGTGGGTCGTTCTTCAGGACAGCGAGGGTGTTGTTGTGCACAGATTCGACAGTGGCGTCGGCGCTGCTGAAGATCTGCTGGAAGTGCTGGTGGGTGACGGTGGAGAAGTAGGCGCGGTCTTCAGGCGCGACACCAAGCACCACCGCGTAGGTGGTCAGGGCTTCGCCCTTGCCCTGTGCCATGTCTTCGGACAGCTCGTTCATGGTGCCGTTCATGGCCAGCCAGGACTTGCCGCCGTAGGTCAGCGCGCCCTTGGTGGAGCAGCCGTTGGTGCCGGAGGTCATGCCGAAGGTGGCGTTGCCGGAGGTGCCGTTGGTGGTAGAGGCCAGGAAGTGTGCCGGTGTGCCGCGCTGGCCTTCGAACAGCAGGTTACCCCAGCCGCAGTTCGGGCCACCTGGCGCTTCAGCCATGGCGTTGATGGAAACAGCAGCGAACAGCGTACCCAGAAGAATCCGTTTCATAGCATTAGTTCTCTTTTTCTAAGACGTACCAATGGTCAGGGTTGCAGGCAACGAATTGCCTGGTCGGGGAAGCGTTTTACCCACCCGCGCAGCTTGGAGTTTAGGCACGTTCTAATAGTTGCGTCATTGATTGCGAAAAATTACCTGGCGATAAAGCCTGTGGCGCATGCGACATAAAGTCCCGGCGAGCCTTGCAAGGCGCGCGCAGGCGGCGCCAGAATGCTGCGTATCCGCCCTGCCGAAGTAAGGAAGCCCAATGCCCGATCCTGTCGCCTCGCGTCTGCGCCTTGCGCCCGAAGCCCTGACCCGGCGTTTTTCCCCCGAGCAATTCGCGTTCACTCATACCGACGACCTGGAGCCGTTTCGCGGTGTACTGGGCCAGGAACGTGCTGTAGAGGCCCTGCAATTCGGCGTGGCGATGCCACGCCCCGGTTACAACGTGTATGTGATGGGCGAGCCCGGCACGGGCCGCTTCTCGTTCGTCAAGCGCTACCTCAAGGCCGAGGGCAAGCGCCAGCAGACTCCGGCCGACTGGGTCTACGTCAATAACTACGAAGAACCCCGCGAGCCCCGCGCCCTGGAACTGCCGGCCGGCTCCGCCGGTGAGTTCACCAGCGACATGAACGGTTTGATCGATAACCTGCTGGCAACCTTCCCAGCCGTGTTCGAGCACCCGTCCTACCAGCAGAAGAAAGGCGCTATCGACCGCGCCTTCAACCAGCGTTACGACCCCGAACGCCTGTATGTCGAAGACTGCGCCATCGCCGTACCCAGGGTCATCCAGTGCCCCCGCCT
>NZ_JBNNVR010000145.1:0-7888 GCF_050280645.1 Pseudomonas sp. NPDC089554 | reverse complement strand
GGCATGCCGGCGAAGCAGAACGACCACTGGGTATCGTGGGGGTCGCGCAGTCCGCGCAGGAACACATTGGCGTTCTGTTCCTTGGCGAAGTGCGCCAGCAGGCTGGAGAAGCCGATGACCTCGACATTGGGCAGGTGCTTGGTGACCTCACGGGCCAGCGCTACCCGTTGCTCCAGCGGGAACAGGGGGTTTTTCTTCGGGCTGGCCGCCACCGCGATGATCACATGGTCGAACAGGCGCGAGGCGCGCTCGACCAGGTCGCCGTGGCCCTTGGTAATGGGGTCGAAAGTACCCGGGTACAACACTCGGTTCATCGCGTCATCCTGGCTGGAGTGCGTTGGGGAGTCGGATGGTAGCGCAGCGATTGCGCTCGGCCAAGTCGCGCGGCCGGATGCGGGCACTATAGACAGTGCGCACAATCGTTGTCATGCACCCCGTGCCAGGCGGGCGACCAGGGCGTCGCTGAGGCGTGCGGCCAGGGCGTACACCGACAGCTGCGGGTTGGCGCCGATGCTGGTCGGGAACAGCGAGCCGTCGTGGATGGACAGGTTCTGGAGCTGGTGGTGCCGCCCCAGGCTGTCGCACACCGCCTGGCGTGGGTCTTCGCCCAGCGCGCAGCCGCCCATGACGTGGGCGCTGCCCAGGCGGGTACGGAACGCTTCCAGCGACAAGCCATCGATCAGCGCCTTGGCCTGCTGCGGGGTGCTGACGTAGCGCGCGTCGGCGTGCACCGGCAGCACCTGGCGGGCGCCTGCGGCGAACTGCGCCTCGGCCATGCTGTGGTAGGCGCGGCGCAGGCCTTCGCGCAGGTAGTCGGTGACCGGGTAGTCGAGCACTGGCGAGCCATCGCCGCGCAGTTCCACCTGGCCGCCCTGGCTTTCGGGGTGAAAACCATCGCGCAGCAGCGCCAGCATCATCTGCGTGTGGGGCAGCTCGGCCATGCGTCGGGCGTTGTCCTGGCCGTGCCCGCCCAGCAGGCTGCTGGCCAGGGCCGGGTGCAGCGGCGGCACCTCCAGTTTGTAGCCGACAGGCCCGCTGACGCCGTCGCGCCATTGGAAATGGTCGCTGTAGATGGACTGTGGCGCCCCGTAGTAAGGGGCGACGCGCTCGGCGAACAGGGCGGCGCTGAAGTTCACCAGGTGCAGGAAGGTGCGCTTGCCCAGGCGCCGATGCGGGTCGGGCGCCTCGGAGCGCAGCAGCAGGCCTGGGCTATTGATGCCGCCCCCGGCCAATACATAGTGGCGTGCGCGCACTGTGATGCGCCGCCCGGTGGGGGTTACGCCGCCAGCGTCCAAGGCCTGGCAGTGCAGTTCGTCGATACGCTCGCCGTTGTGGCGAAAGCGCTCGGCACGGGCCAGGTAGAGCAGTTCTGCGCCTTGTTCGAGGGCGGCTGGAATGCTGGTGACCAGCATCGACTGCTTGGCATTCACCGGGCAGCCCATGCCGCAGTAGCCCAGGTTCCGGCAGGCGCGCACGTTGCGCGGGATCACCGCCCAGTGCCAGCCGAGCGCCTCGCAACCCCGGCGCAGCGCATCGTTGTTGCCATTGGGCGGCATGATCCACGGCTCGATGCCCAGGTACTGCTCGATGCGCTCGAACCAGGGCGCCAGGTCATCGCTGCCCAGGCCTTTCACCCCATGCTCGCGGGCCCAGTGTTGCAGGGTTTGCGGGGGCGTGCGAAAGCTCGATGTCCAGTTCACCAGGGTGGTGCCGCCGACTGCGCGGCCTTGCAGGATGGTGATGGCGCCATCCTTGCTCATGCGCCCCAGGCCTTCCTGGTACAGGGCCGAGTAGGCTTGGTCCTCGAGCAGGTGGAAATCGCTGCTGGTGCGCAGCGGGCCTTCCTCGACCAGCAACACCTTGAGGCCCGCAGCGCTGAGCATCTGCGCGCTGGTGGCGCCGCCTGCGCCGCTGCCGATCACGGCCACGTCGGTCTCCAGGGTCAGGTCGTGTGACAGGCGCGAGCCATCATGGGTGGTCCAGCCTCGTTCGAGGCCTTGGCGAAAGGGGTCGGCAACCGGCATTTCGAGGGCTCTCGTCAGGTCAGATTCGGGGTGGGCCGGGGTAGCCGCAGCCCGGCCAGGCTTCGGGGCAGGCGTACCAGGCCATCAACAGCAGTTGCAGCAACGAGGCGTGGCCCATGCGCAGCAGGTTCAGCGAGCTGCCCTGCCAGCGCTGCAGGAAGGCCTCGATCTGCTCGGCGCTGGCGCTCTCCCAGCCCACCCAGACGCCGCTCAGCGGGCCACGTGTCAGCGGCAGGCTGAGCACATCGAACAGTTGCCGGGTGAGCTTGAGCATTTCCGGCGACAGCGCCGCCAGCGCATGGTCGAGCTTGCGCAGTACCGGCTTGAGCGTGGCGGCGGTGCCGGCCAGCACCACCGGAATCAGCGCATTCAGCAGCGGCAGGTCATCGTCGCGCAGGGCCAGGTAGCCTTCGCCAGGCGTTTGTGGCGCGCAGCCGATCAGGCTGGCGGTGGCCAGGAAGGCGCTGGCGCCCAGGCTGAAACGCAGCAGGTCGCGGCGGTGCATGGCAGCTCCGCTCAGCGGATGAACAGCTTGTGGACCAAGCGCTGCAAGGCCTTGCCATAAGGCGGGTAGATCAGCCGCGCCGCGTTGATCCGCTGCTTGCTAAGCACCGCCTTGGCCTGGCTGAAAGTGCGGAAACCGTCATGGCCGTGGTAGTGGCCCATGCCGGAGGGGCCGATGCCGCCGAACGGCAGGTCGTCCTGGGCCACGTGCAGCAGGGTGTCGTTCAGGCACACGCCACCGGAATGGGTGTGGCGCAGCACGTGCGCCTGCTCGGCGCGGTCGTAGCCGAAGTAGTACAGCGCCAGTGGGCGAGGGCGCTGGTTGATGTAGGCCAGGGCGTCGTCGAGGTTGTCGTAGGGCACCAGCGGCAGCAGCGGGCCGAAGATTTCTTCCTGCATCACCTGCATGTCGTCGTTCACGCCCAGCAACAGGTGTGGCGGCAGGCGGCGGCCCTGGCGCGTTTCGCTGGCATACAGGTCGAGCACTTCGGCGCCTTTGCTGGCGGCATCCTCCAGCAGTCGTTCCAGGCGTTGTAGCTGGCGTGGGTTGATGATCGCGCTGTAGTCCGTGTTGTTGGCGATGCGTGGGTAGAGGCGGTGTATCGCACGCTGGTAGGCGTCGGCGAAGGCAGCCAGGCGGTTGTTGGGCACCAGCACGTAGTCGGGCGCTACGCAGGTCTGGCCGGCGTTGAGGGTCTTGCCGAAGGCGATGCGCTCGGCAGCGGCGTCGAGCGGCACCTCGGCGGAAACGATGGCAGGTGATTTGCCGCCCAGTTCCAGGGTCACCGGCGTCAGGTTCTGCGCGGCGGCCAGCATCACCTGGCGGCCGACCTGGGTGGCGCCGGTGAACAGCAGGTGGTCGAAGGGCAGTCGGGCGAAGGCCTGGCCCACCTCGATGTCGCCGAGCACCACGCTGACCAGGTCGCTGGGGAACACCCGCGCAAGCAAAGCCTTGAGCGCAAGCCCGGTGGCTGGCGTGGCTTCGCTGAGCTTGAGCATCACCCGGTTGCCGGCGGCCAGCGCGCAGGTCAGCGGGCCGATGGCCAGGAACAGTGGGTAGTTCCACGGCACGATGATGCCCACCACGCCCAGAGGTTGGTACAGCACCTGGGCGGCGGCCGGCTGGAAGGCCAGGCCAACCTTGCGCCGCTCCGGCCGCATCCAGCGGCGCAGGTGGCGTTCGGCATGCCGCAGGCCCTGCACTGCAGGCAGCAATTCCGCCATCAGGGTTTCGTCGGCGCTGCGTCCCTCGAAGTCGGCATCCACCGCTTGCACCAGCGCCTGGCGCTCGCTCAACAGGGCCTCGCGCAGGCTCTTGAGCCATTGCCGGCGCTGCGCGGCCTCAGGCATGGGGTGGGCGGCGAACGCGGCGCGCTGGGCAGCGAACATCCCCTGCAATTGGAGGTCGGAATGCACGGCGGGCAAGTTGAAGGACGACGTCATGGTGGCTCCGTAAAGCGCTGGCGAGTCTTTAGAGTCTATACTCTAATTTGCCTGTCATCTGTTTTTCATACTTACACCCGGTGCACCGTGCACGACGATGGCCGTAATATGAATCCTTGTCGAAACTTGGAGATTGGGAGTCAACGGATGGCCCCGCGTATAAAGACCCGCGAGCGTATCGTGCAGAGCAGCCTGGAGCTGTTCAACCAACAGGGCGAGCGCAGCGTCACCACCAACCACATTGCTGCGTACATGGAGATTTCGCCGGGCAACCTGTACTACCACTTCCCCAACAAGCAGGCGATCATCGCCCTGCTGTTCAGCCAGTACGAGCAACTGGTGGACAGCTTCCTGCGCCCACCGCAGGGCCGCGGGCTGACTGTCGAAGACAAGCGCTTCTACCTCAATGCCCTGCTGGCGGCGATGTGGAACTTTCGTTTCCTGCACCGCGACCTGGAGCATTTGCTCGACAGCGACCCGGAGCTTGCCGCCCGCTATCGGCGGTTTTCCCAGCGTTGCCTGCAACAGGCCCAGGCGATCTACCGAGGCTTCGTCGATGCCGGCATCCTGGCCATGGAGACCGCGCAGATCGAGTCGCTGACCATCAATGCCTGGATCGTGCTGACCTCCTGGGTACGTTTTCTCAGCACCACCCGCGAACATTCCACGCACTTGGGTGAAGAAGCCTTCAAACGTGGGGTCTACCAGGTACTGGTGCTCGAACTCGGTTTCGTCACCGCAGAGGCCCGCGCCGCCGTGGATGCCCTGTGCCAGGAGTTCCACATCCCCTTCAATCAGGCCCTGGAGCAGTGAGCCAGGGCGTTTGCCAGACCATCAGGAGATTGTCATGCCCCTCGCGCAATTGATCACCCCGCAGCAACTGGCCGAGCGCCTGGGTTCGCCGGGGTTGGTGATCCTCGACTGTCGCTTCGCCCTGGAAGATGTGGACTACGGCCAGCGCAGCTATGCCGAGGGGCATATCGCCTGCGCGCATTTCGCCGACCTCGAGCGTGATCTGAGCGGCCCGGTGGTCAAGGGCACGACGGGTCGCCACCCGCTGCCAGAGCCGGCCAAGCTGGTGGAGCGTCTGCGTAGCTGGGGCATGGACAACGACAGCCAGGTGGTGCTGTACGACGATGGCCCCGGCGCCTTCGCGGCACGGGCCTGGTGGTTGCTGGCATGGTTGGGCAAGCGCGATGGCGTGTTCCTGCTCGATGGCGGCCTGAAGGCCTGGCACGCCGCGCACCTGCCCCTGAGCCTGGACCCGCCGTTCAAGCGCGAGGGCTCGTTCAGTGGCAAGGCGGATGCGAAGCTGCTGATCGATGCCGAGCACCTGGCCAAGCGCCTGGACGATGCCGCGCTGACCTTGATCGACGCCCGTGCGCTGCCACGTTTTCGCGGCGAAGTGGAGCCGATCGACCCGGTCGCCGGGCATATTCCCGGCGCACAGTGCGCGGCGTTTACCGACAACCTTGGGGCGGACGGGCGCTTCCTGCCGGCCGACCAGCTCAAGCAGCGCTTCGCCGAGCGGCTCGCTGGGCGTTCGCCGGAGCAACTGGTGGCGTATTGCGGCTCGGGGGTAACGGCCTGCCACAACTTGTTCGCGCTGGCGCTGGCGGGTTATCCGCTGGGGCGGTTGTATGCCGGGTCGTGGAGCGAGTGGATCAACGACCCACGGCATGGGGTCGCGACCGGGAATTGATGGGGTTTACTGCCCCTCTAGCAGCCACTGTGGAATGCGCCGCTCCAGGTAATACCGGGGGTTGCGCAGGCTGCCATCGACGAAGCCGACATGCCCGCCGTGGCTGTGCAGTTCGAAATGTGTCTGCGACGACAGTTCTGCCGCTGTCGGCAGGCTGTGGCTGGAGACGAAGGGGTCGTCGTTGGCGTGGATGATCAGCGTTGGCGTGCGGTTCTCGCCCAGGTAATAGCGGCTGGAGGCGCGCCGGTAGTAGTCGTGCACGTCCGCGAAGCCATTGAGCGGCGCAGTGACCTTGCCGTCGAAGTCCCAGAAGGTCTTGAGGTTGCGCAGCGAACCCAGGCGCTCGATCGACGCCAGGCCCTCCTGCTGGCCCTGGTCGCGAAAGTGCCGTTGCTTGTCTTGCACATAGGCGAGCATCTCGCGCATGAAATGCGCCTGGTAGACCTTGGAAAAGCCTTGGCCGATGCGGTCGGCGCATTGGTCCAGGCGAAACGGCACCGAGACTGCCACTGCCGCTTGCAGCTGGCTCGCCGAGCCACTTTCCCCCAGGTACTTGAGCAGCACGTTGCCGCCCAGTGAATAGCCCACTGCGTACAAGGGCGCCATGGGTCGCTGCGCGCGCAGGTGGCTGACGATTTCGGCCAGGTCTTCGCTGGCGCCGGAGTGGTAGCTGCGCGCAAGCAGGTTCGGCTCGCCCGAACACCCACGCCAGTTCACTGCCACGCTCGCCCAGCCGCGCGCCTGCAGGGCCAGTTGCAGGCCTTTTACGTAGGGCGAGTTGGAGGAGCCGGTCAGGCCATGCAGTACCAGTACCAGCGGTGCGTCGGGCTGATGCGGGCCGTGCCAGTCGAGGTCGATGAAGTCGCCATCGGCCAGCCACAGGCGTTCGCGGGTGCGGGGCAAGGTTGGCATCTTGCGCCAGAGAGGCCCCCAAAGGGTTTGCAAGTGCGGGTTGGCGAGCCCGGTGGCCGGGCGGAAGGTGGCGGTGAGGCTGGGCATGCTGGGCGACTCGTGATGTGCCTGCCTAGAGTGCCATGAAACACCGCTACCGTGCCTGGGCTGTTGGTCGCTTGTGCGGCGCTGCTCAGCCACGCTGCCACAATGCGTAGTGGACCTGGCCGGTCTTCTTCTCACGGTGCAGGCGCCAGTTGCCCGGCAGTTGCAGCGAGGACGGCGCGGCCTCGCTTTCGGTGTACACCCACGCCTGTTCACGCAGCCACTGGCCTTGCTCCAGCAGGGTGCAGGTGTTGGCCAGCAGGTCCTGGTGGAAGGGCGGGTCGAGGAACACCACGTCGAATTGCTGCTTGGCCGGGCCTTGCAGGTAGCGCAGGGCGTCGGTCTGCAGGATTTGTCCGCGTGGGCAGCGCAGGACCTCGAGGTTGTCCTTGAGGTTGGCGATGGCGGCCGGGTTGCTGTCCAGCGCCACGGCGTCCTTGGCCCCGCGCGACAGCGCTTCGAGTACCAGGGCGCCGCTACCGGTGAAGGCATCCAGCACCAGGGCGCCTTCGATGTAAGGCGCCAACCAGTTGAACACCGTTTCGCGAACCCGGTCTGGGGTTGGTCGCAGGCCTTCGCCTTCCGGCACCGCCAGGCGGCGGCTGCGCCATTCGCCAGCGATGATGCGCAGGTGCCCCTGGCCTTTGTTGCTGGCCTGGCCTTTTGCGGCGGGGGTATGTGGTCTTGGCATCAGTGCTCCGGTACGCCAGGCGGCTGCTCGGCGGATTTTTCAGCAGGGGGTGGCAGGGGCTTTTGCGGCACGTTCGGGCCGACTGTGACGATCACCAGTTGGTCGGCCGCCAGGTGCTTGTTCATGGCGGCCTTGACCTGCTCGACGGTCAGGGCCTGGGACTGCTGCATGAAGTCCTCGAGCCAGGTCAGCGGCAGGTTGTAGAAGCCGATGGCGGCCAGCTGCCCGACGATGCTCATGTTGCTGGCGTTGGACAGCGGGAAACTGCCGGCCAGCTCACGCTTGGCGTCGTCCAGTTCCTGTTGGGCAGGGCCGGTTCTCAGGTAGTCGGCGAGCAAGCCCTGCACCAGCTTGAGGGTGCCTTCGCTCAGTTCGGCGCGGGTTTGCAGGTTGATCATGAACGGGCCACGTACCTGCATCGGGTTGAATGCCGAGTACACGCCGTAGGTCAGGCCGCTTTCGAGGCGTTGAACCACGCCCAGGAAGTCGCCGCCGACATGCTGGTGATCCTCAACGACAACGACATGT
>NZ_JBNNVR010000144.1:0-7982 GCF_050280645.1 Pseudomonas sp. NPDC089554 | reverse complement strand
GCCGTCACCGCACCCAGTGGGAACAGCAGTACCAGCAGGTTTTCCACCGGAATGCTCAGGCAGGCGAGCAGGGTCAGGCACGCCTCGACCAGCTCTTCAGCCAGCACCAGCAGGCGCTCGCCGGTGTCGACCAGGGCGTACTTGAACTCCGGGTGGACGTTCAGCGCCTGGTTGGCAGGGATGGTCCACGGGGTGGTGGTCCAGATGACGATCGCCGCAGGCTTGCTCAGCGCGGCCAGGCCGAAGGCGGCAGCCAGCTTGTCGGCGTCGGCGACCGGGAAGGCCACGTCGATGGTCTGGGACTTCTTGTCGGCGTACTCGACTTCAGCCTCGGCCAGTGCCGAGCCGCAGTCGAAGCACCAGTTCACAGGCTTGAGGCCCTTGAACACGAAGCCTTGCTTGACCATTTCGGCCAGGGCGCGGATTTCACCGGCCTCGTTGGCGAAGTTCATGGTCTTGTAGGGGTTGCTCCAGTCACCCAGCACGCCCAGGCGGATGAACTCGGTCTTCTGCCCTTCGATCTGCTCGGCGGCGTATTCGCGGCACAGCTCGCGGGTGCGGTCGGCGGTGAGGTTCTTGCCATGGGTGACTTCGACCTTGTGCTCGATCGGCAGGCCGTGGCAGTCCCAGCCGGGCACGTAGGGGGCGTCGAAGCCAGACAGGGTCTTGGAGCGGACGATCATGTCCTTGAGGATCTTGTTCAGCGCATGACCGATGTGGATCTTGCCGTTGGCATAGGGCGGGCCGTCGTGCAGGACGAACTTCGGACGGTCCTTGCCAATTTCGCGCAGCTTCTGGTACAGGCCAATGCTGTCCCAGCGCTGCAGGATCTGCGGTTCGCGCTGAGGCAGGCCGGCCTTCATCGGGAAGGCGGTGTCCGGAAGGTTTAGCGTGGCTTTGTAGTCGGTCATTTCAGGCTCTTCGTTAGCGGTTGAGCGTGCCAGTGGGCACGTGCGGCGGCGATGTCCGCGTCGATCGCCGACTTCAGCGCCTCCAGGGAGGCGAAACGCTGCTCCTCGCGCAGCTTGTGGTGGAACTCCACCGTCAGGCGCCGGCCATAGAGGTCGCCGGCATAATCCAGGAGATGAATTTCCAGGTGGGGACGCCCGTCACCGGCAACGGTGGGACGTACCCCGATATTGGCGACACCCGGCCAGCGCTGGCCGTCGATCTCGGCGCTGGTCAGGTAGACCCCGGACAGCGGCACACGGCGACGCTTGAGCTGGATGTTGGCAGTGGGCGTGCCGAGCTGGCGGGCCAGCTTCTGACCATGCAATACCCGCCCGGTAATGGTGTAGGGGCGGCCCAACAAGTGCTCGGCAAGCTCGAAGTCGGCGTTGGCCAGAGCCGTACGCACCTCGGTGCTGCTGACCCGCAGGCCATCCTGGATCACGGTATTGGCGGCTTCCAGGGTAAAACCATGGCGCTTGCCGGCTTCGACCAGGAAGTCGAAGTCGCCAGCGCGGTCGCAGCCAAAGCGGAAGTCGTCACCCACCTCGAGGTGGCGAACGCCCAGGCCGTCGACCAACACCGCCTTGACGAAGGCTTCGGCACTGAGCGTGCTCAGGCGCTGGTTGAATGCCAGGCACAGCACCCGGTCAATACCCTCTTCGGCCAGCAGCTCGATCTTGTCGCGCAGCCGTGCCAGGCGAGCGGGTGCGGTCTCGGGGGCGAAATACTCGCGCGGCTGCGGTTCGAAGACCACCACGCAAGTAGGCAGGCCCAAGGCCTGGCCGCGCTCACGCAAACGCCCCAGGATCGCCTGGTGGCCCCGGTGAACCCCGTCGAAGTTGCCAATGGTGGCGACACAGCCCCGGTGGTCAGGGCGCAGGTTGTGAAGACCTCGAACCAGCTGCATAACGCGCTTCTTGCTCATAAAGTGGCCGATTATAACCACACCCGGGCGCTGGCGACAGGCAGCAGCGCCGTTGTCGGGCGTGGAAGGTGAAAAACCGACGCCTGGCCCTTGCCCCGGTTCAATGCAGGGCTTTGCGGGCGAAATCCCGCGGGCGGAAGCCGCACAGGTACAGGCAACCGAAATAGGTCAGCACGCCCGCCAGGATCAACGCACCCAGGCGCAGGAAGCGCTCGAGCATGCTGCCCAGCTCCCAGGCTGGCAGGTAATGCATGCCCAGCAGCAGCACCAGCGACATCAGCAGCACCGCCAATACCAGCTTGCCGAGGAACTTCGCCCAGCCTGGCTGGGGCTCGAACAGTTTCTGGCTACGCAGCTTCCAGTACAGCAACCCGGCGTTGAGGCAAGCGCCCAAGCTGATCGCCAGGGCAAGGCCGGCGTGCTTGAGCGGCCCGACCAGGGCCAGGTTGAAACCTTGCGTGCACACCAAGGTGAAGATAGCGATCTTCACGGGTGTACGAATGTTCTGCTGGGCGTAGAAGCCTGGGGCCAGGACCTTGACCAGGATGATCGCCAGCAGACCTACGGAATAGGCAACCAGCGCCTGCTGGGTCATGGCCGCGTCGAAGGCGCTGAACTTGCCATATTGGAACAGCGCCACGGTCAAGGGCTCGGCGAGAATCGCCAGGGCCAAGGTGCACGGCAGCACCAGCAGGAAACACAGGCGCAGGCCCCAGTCGAGGATTCGCGAGTATTCCTCGCGGTCCTTGTTGGCATAGGTCTTGGCCAGGGTCGGCAGCAGGATGGTGCCCAGGGCCACGCCCAGCACGCCGGAGGGCAGCTCCATCAGGCGGTCGGCGTAGTACATCCACGACACCGAGCCAGCCACCAGGAACGAGGCGAAGATGGTGTTGATGATCAGCGAAATCTGGCTCACCGACACCCCGAGGATCGCCGGCAGCATCTGCTTGAGCACGCGCCACACGCCGGTGTCGCGCAGGTTCAGGCGTGGCAGCACGAGCATGCCGATCTTCTTCAATGCCGGCAGTTGGTAGAGCAGCTGCGCCAGACCACCGGCCAGCACACCCCAGGCCAGGGCCATGATCGGCGGGTCGAAATACGGCGTCAGCAGCAGCGCGAAGGCGATCATCGCCACGTTGAGCAGGGTCGGCGTGAAGGCCGGTACCGAGAAGCGGTTCCAGGTATTGAGGATGGCGCCGACCAGCGATGACAGCGAGATCAGCAATATATAGGGGAAGGTGACCCGCAACAGCGCGGTGGTCAGCTCGTACTTCTCGGCGTTGTCGACGAAACCGGGCGCGGTCACCCACACGATCCAGGGCGCCGCCAGAATGCCCAGCGCCGTAACCAGGGCCAGCACCAGGGTCAGCAGCCCTGTGACATAGGCGATGAAGGTGCGGGTCGCCTCCTCGCCCTGCTGGGTCTTGTACTCCGCAAGAATCGGCACGAACGCCTGCGAGAAGGCGCCCTCGGCGAAAATTCGACGCAGCAGGTTGGGCAGTTTGAAGGCGATGAAGAAGGCGTCGGTGGCAACGCCGGCACCGAACACTCGCGCCAGGATGGTGTCGCGTACGAAACCCAGTACGCGGGAAATCATGGTGATGGAGCTGACCGCAGCCAGGGATTTGAGCAGGTTCATCGAAAGTTTTTCACGCCTGGGACTGAAGAGCGCTGCCAGATGGCGCCCGAGTGTGCGATAATCCCGCTTCTTTGCAGGGTCAGCCAAAACTCCCGAGTTTACAGGTCGCCACGCAGAAAGGAATCACTCCTTCCGCGTTGGCATGCCACTCGGCGGAACACTGCAACTGGCCTTGACATCCTCCCGAGTCATCGGCATGATTCGCGGCCTTATTTGTTTGCTATTTACCCAAAAGTCTTTCGAGGAGCTCGACGGTGGCCAACACACCTTCCGCCAAGAAACGTGCAAAACAGGCTGAGAAGCGTCGCAGCCACAACGCCAGCCTGCGTTCCATGGTCCGTACCTACATCAAAAACGTAGTTAAGGCCATCGACGCTAAAGACGCTGAAAAAGCGCAAGCCGCCTACACCCTGGCTGTGCCTGTAATCGACCGTATGGCCGACAAGGGCATCATCCACAAGAATAAGGCTGCTCGCCACAAAGGCCGTCTGAATGGCCACATTAAGGCACTGAAAGAAGCTGCAGCTGCCTAAGTGATGCGCTTGTTGAAAAACCGACCCTAGGGTCGGTTTTTTATTGCCTGCGATTTATCGAGTATGCCTTCTTGGGTGCACTTGCGTGGGAGCGACCTTGTGTCGCTCCCACAGCCCTCTCTACCTACTCTGCCGGCGCTGGCTGCCCAAGCTGGATCTTCGGCGCCCATTGCAGCCATTCTTCCTCGGCCTTGTCGAACAAGGCGAAGGTCTGCTGCGGCCGCGCCGGGTTACCCATCTTCTCGCCATCCGGCGTGGCGAAGGCGATGCCCCCTTCGATCAAGGTCTCCAGCGACTCGGTACGCACCGTAGCCCCTTTGAGCAGACCCCAGTCGAGACCGAAGCCACTGCTGTTCCAGAAGCGGCTGCCACCCCGCACCAGCGCCGCATAGCGTGGCTCGATCAGAATGTGCACCAACACGCGATCGGCATTCTGCCCCAGCTCGAAGCCCGTGACCTTACCCACTGTGACCTCACGATAGGTGACCGGCACACCCGGCTTGAGCGAGCCGCGACGTGGCGCACTCAACGTCAGTGGCAGGCCCACTTCCTTGCCCGTGACTTCCGGCGCCTCCGGCAGCGCGATGAAGTCATGCTGCGCCCCCTTGCTCTTGAGCGCCGGCATCACTTCCAGGTACTGGCCGCCAATCAGCGTATCGAGGTTTTCGGTACGCACCAGGCCGAACGCCGGCTTGACCACCCAGAACTGAGTGCCCGCCCGGGTGATGCGATCCACCGCACCGGTAATGCGCGCGCGCAGCAATACGGCCTGCAAATCATCGGTAAGGTCAATGCTTTCGACACTGCCTACATCCAAACCACGGAAGCGAATGGGCGTACCCGGCTTGAGGCCATCGGCGCGCTCGACACGAATGGTAATCAGAGTACCGGCGCGGTTGGCCGCCTCTTCGTTCTCCAGTAGACGGAAACGCGGGATACGGCGCTTGAGCGGCACGTTGGGCTGCGGCGTATCGAAGGCGATGCCACCCGCCAGCAGCGTTTGCAACGACTCACTCTTGACCTTGATACCCGACAAGCCGCCGGTGAGCGTCACGCCGCTGGCATTCCAGAACCGCGTGGAGCCGTTGACCAGGTTGGCGTATTCCTTCTCGATGTGCACACCAATCAGGATACGCTTGCTGTTGCGTGCGAACTGGTAGCTCTGCACGCTGCCGACCCTCACCTGGCGATACATCACCGGGCTGCCGACTTCCAGCGAACCCAGCGTATCGGCGAACAGCACCAGGTGCAGACCCGGCGCCTTGAGGTCGAGCGGCGGCGCCTTGGGCCGAGCCTCGAACTCGCGCTGAGGCCGAGCCCCCTTCTCACCTGGGCGAATAGCGATGTAGTTGCCCTTCACCAACGCCTCGAGCCCTGTGATACCCGCCACGGAAATGGACGGCTTGACCACCCAGAACTGGGTCCCTTCTACCAGGTAGTCCTCGGCCAATGGGTCGAGGGTGAGCTCGGCCATGGCGTTGCTCAGGTCATCCTCGATCTTCAGGGTTTTCATCGAGCCAATCTGGATGCCCTTGTACATCACCGGCGTACGGCCAGCCTGCAAGCCTTCATAGTCGCTCAGGCGAACCTTGATGCGAATACCGGCCTGGGCGGCGTCGAAGTCTTCATAGAGACGGAACGGCAGGCTCGGGTCGGTCGCGGGGCTGTCCTTGCGGTGCTCGGGCGTGGCGAAGGCGATACCGCCGGCAACAATGCTGGAGAGCGACTCGCTGCGTACCTTCACACCGGACAAGTCCGCGTCGATGCTGATGCCGCTGGCGTTCCAGAACCGCGTGTGCTTGCGCACCAGGTTGGCGTAGGCCGGCGCGATGAACACCTTGACCTCCACCGTGCCCTGGTCGTCGGAAAGCCGGTAGCTTTTCACCCGGCCAACCTGGATCTGCTTGTAGAACACCGGGCTATCACGATTGAGCGAGCCAAGGCGCTCGGCCTTGAGGGTCAGGTGCAGGCCTGGCTCGTTGTCGGACAGCGGCGGCGCCTCGGACAACGCCGTGAAACGGCGCGTGGATTCGCCCTGGCCAGGGTCCACGGCAATGTAGTTACCCGACACCAGGGTCTCCAGGCCAGAGATACCGGCCAGGCTGACACTCGGCTTCACCAGCCAGAAACGCGTGCCGGTGTTCATGTGCGGCTCGGCCGCCTTGTTCATCTCGATGGTGGCGATCACCCCGGTCTTGCTGCCCTCGGCATCAAGTACCAGCTTGGTCACCTTGCCGACCGACATGCCCTTGTAGATGACCTCGGTCTTGTTGGCGACGATGCCCTCGCCCGTGGTAAAGCGCACCTCGATCTCCACACCGGCATCGCGATAGGCCTGCCAACCCAGCCAACCGCCAATCACCAGGGCGATCAGCGGCAGGATCCATATGGCCGACCAGTTCGAAGCTGGGCGGGTTCTAGCCGTAGGCAGGTCACTCATGGTCGTCATCCGACTCCGTGTTATCCCAGATCAGTCGGGGATCGAAAGTTAAAGCAGCGAACATCGTCAGGATCACCACGCAGGCGAAAGCGATGGCGCCCAGGTTGGCTTCGACACTGGCAATACGCCCGAAATTCACCACTGCCACGAGAATGGCAATGACGAAGATATCGAGCATGGACCAACGGCCGATGAATTCGATGAAGCGGTACATCAGGATGCGCTGACGCGCCGAAAGCGGCTGGTGACGCTGCACCGAGTACAACAACAGGCCAATGCCCACCAGCTTGAAAGTCGGCACCAGGATACTGGCAATGAACACCACTGCGGCGATGGGCAACATGCCGAGCTTTATCAAGGTAATGACACCAGACATGATCGTGTCGGGGCTGCCCTGGCCCAGGGAGCTTACTGTCATGATCGGCAACAGGTTCGCAGGGATGTAGAGCACCATCGAAGCCAGCAGCAGCGCCCAGGTACGCACGATGCTGTTGGGGCGACGTGCGTGCACGGTCGCACCACAACGTGTGCAAGTCTGCGAATCGCTGCCGGCCTCGTAGCGATTGAGCTCATGGCATTCATTACAGACCACGATGCCCGCATCAATCGCCCGCATGGGTGTCCTCCCCGGAAAGCGCCACCCAGATCTGGTGCGGCGACATTACAATCTCCAACCACACCTGCACGAGCAACAGACTGATAAAGCAGGCCAGGCCTATGCCGAGGGTGAGCTGCGCCAGGTCGACGAGCTTGACGATGGCAACCAGCACGCCCATGAAATACACCTCGAGCATTCCCCACTCTTTCAAGTGATGGTAGATGCGGTAGATCAACAGGCCGTAGCTGCGACCTACATCCAGGCGAATACTCAACAGCACCGCCAGCTGGCACAGCAGCTTGAGCAGAGGAATGGCCATGCTGCACAGGAACACCACCACGGCGATACCGCTCATGCCTGAGTTGTACAGGCCCAAGACACCACTCCAGACCGTGTCATCGGAGGTTTGACCGAGCAGGTGCAACTGCATGATCGGCAGGAAGTTGGCCGGGATATAAAGCAGCAGCGCGGCCAGCACCAAGGCAAGGCTGCGACTGACCACATTGTGGCGATGGGCATACAGCTCGTAGCCGCAGCGTGGGCATATGGCTTTCTCATCTTGCGCGAGCGTGGGCTTGTGCATCAGCAGGTCACACTCATGGCAGGCCACGAGCTGCTCCAGCGGCAGCTCAGCCAGCGCTTCGGATTCCACGGGGTTGGGCATATCAGAGGGTCTGAATGGGTGATGTGGGCTCTATTCTAGTGTTCCGACTCCAATTGTGGGAGATAGGTCCTCAGTGTCCACAATGAATCGCTGCGGTCGATAGTAAATGCGGAAAAGACAAAACCCCTACCTGCTCACGCAGATAGGGGTTTTGCGAAATGAATCTTGACGATGACCTACTCTCACATGGGGAAACCCCACACTACCATCGGCGATGCATCGTTTCACTGCT
>NZ_JBNNVR010000143.1:0-8231 GCF_050280645.1 Pseudomonas sp. NPDC089554 | reverse complement strand
GGATGGCGCTGTCTGAAATGCGACTACGAGGCAGGCACGATGAACCAGAGCGGGCCGCCAGGCGCGCAGCGCGCAGCTTGGTCTGCATACCGCCACGGCCCAGCGCACCACCGGTGCCACCGGCCACGGCGTCCAGGCTCGGGTCATCGGCGCGGGCCTCGTAGATCAGCTGGGCCTCGGGGTTGTTGCGCGGGTCGGCGTCGAACATGCCGTCGCGGTCGGTGAGGATCACCAGCAGGTCGGCCTCCACCAGGTTGGCCACCAGGGCGGCCAAGGTGTCGTTGTCGCCGAAGCGGATCTCGTCGGTGACCACCGTGTCGTTCTCGTTGATCACTGGCACCACGCCCAGGTCGACCAGGGTACGCAGCGTGCTGCGGGCGTTGAGGTAGCGCTTGCGGTCGGAAAGGTCGTCGTGGGTCAGCAGGATCTGCGCAGTGTGCTTGCCGTGCTCGCCGAAGCTCGACTCCCAGGCTTGCACCAGGCGCATCTGGCCGAGCGAGGCGGCGGCCTGCAACTCGTTCATCGCGCTCGGTCGCGTGGTCCAGCCCAGCTGGCTCATACCAGCCGCCACGGCCCCGGAGGAGACCAGTACCAGTTCCACACCCGCTTCACGCAATGCCACCATCTGCTCGACCCAGACCGCCATGGCGCCACGGTCGAGGCCCTTGCCATCGGCCGTCAGCAGCGCGCTGCCGATCTTCACGACCCAGCGCTTGGCGCCCGTCACCTTGCTTCGCATCTTCTCTTCCAACCTATGTCGAATCCGTAGATACCTTGATACAAAAACGCCGCTCCAGAGAGCGGCGTTCAGTGTACTGCAACCGATCAGTCGCGCACGTAAATGATTTCCGGGCCGTCTTCGTCGTCCTCGAAATCATCCCAGTCATCGTCGTCGCCGATGTCGTGCACGCTCTTGACGCCGGTACGACGCAGAGTACGCGCGTCGTCCAGGGCCTGCAGCTGGGCACGGGCTTCGTCTTCGATGCGCTGGTCGAGCTCGGCCAGCTCCGCAGCGTAGACCGGGTCGTTGGCCAGGCGGTCGGCGCGGTCTTCGAGGTAGCGCATCAGGTCGTGGCTGAGCTTCTCGGTGCCCTGCTTGGCAATGGCCGAGATCACGTAGACCGGGCCGTCCCAGTTCAGGCGCTCGACCACTTCCTTGACGCGCGCATCCTTCTCGTCGTCCATGATCATGTCGGCCTTGTTCAGCACCAGCCAGCGCTCACGGTCGACCAACGCCGGGCTGAACTGCGCCAGCTCGTTGATGATGATTTCGGCGGCATCGGCCGGGCTGCTTTCGTCCAAAGGCGCCAGGTCGACCAGGTGCAGCAGCACGCGGGTACGTGCCAGGTGCTTGAGGAAGCGAATGCCAAGGCCTGCACCTTCGGAGGCGCCCTCGATCAGGCCGGGGATGTCGGCAATGACGAAGCTCTTCCAGCGGTCGACGCTGACCACGCCCAGGTTCGGCACCAGGGTGGTGAACGGGTAGTCGGCAACCTTCGGCTTGGCAGCCGATACCGAACGAATGAAGGTGCTCTTGCCCGCGTTTGGCAGGCCCAGCAGGCCGACGTCGGCCAGCACTTTCATTTCCATCTTCAGGTCGCGCTGGTCGCCCGGCTTGCCTGGGGTGGTCTGGCGCGGCGCACGGTTGGTGCTGGACTTGAAACGGGTGTTGCCCAGGCCGTGCCAGCCGCCTTGGGCGACCATCAGTTTCTGGCCGGGGGTGATCAAGTCGCCGATCACTTCCTGGGTGGCCGCATCGATCACCGTGGTGCCCACCGGCACGCGCAGGAACAGGTCGTCGCCTTTCTTGCCGGTGCAGTCGGTGCTGCCGCCGTTGGAGCCGCGCTGGGCTTCGTGGTGGCGGGTGTAGCGGTAGTCGACCAGGGTGTTGAGGTTCTCGTCGGCGACCATGTACACCGAGCCGCCGTCACCACCGTCGCCACCGTTGGGGCCACCGTTCTCGATGAATTTCTCGCGGCGGAAGCTCATGCAACCATTGCCGCCGTCACCGGCCTTTACCCGGATCGATACTTCGTCAACAAACTTCATAAAAACCGCCTCTCGCCTGGTGGCGAGCTGAATGACTCTGAAACCTGAGGCTCTTGCAAAAATGAGCGCGGCGGCCCCGTACGACCAGAAACCAACGCCGGCAGCCCATACAAACAGCTTTGCAAGAGGCTCACCACAAACGAAAAAGCCCCGTCGCATGACGGGGCTTTTCCAGCGACGTCGCGATTAGGCTGCGACAACGCTCACGTAACGGCGGTTGAACTCGCCTTTCTTCTCGAACTTGATCACGCCTTCGATCTTGGCGAACAGGGTGTGATCCTTGCCCATGCCAACGCCGTAGCCGGCGTGGAACTGGGTGCCGCGCTGACGGACGATGATGTTGCCGGCCTTGATGACCTGGCCGCCATACATCTTCACGCCAAGGCGTTTCGATTCTGAGTCGCGACCGTTACGAGTACTACCACCAGCCTTCTTGTGAGCCATGGTTCAATTCTCCAAATAAATTCAGGGGACCTAGGGGATTAAGCCTGGATACCGGTGATTTTGATCTCGGTGAACCACTGGCGGTGGCCCATACGCTTCATGTGGTGCTTACGACGACGGAACTTGATGATGCGGACTTTGTCGTGACGGCCTTGCGAAACGACTTCAGCCACAACCTTGGCACCCGCAACGACTGGCGCGCCGATGGTGACGTCGTCGCCGTTAGCAACCAGCAGAACGCGATCGAAGGTTACGGATTCGCCAGTGGCGATTTCCAGCTTCTCGATCTTGAGGAATTCACCTTCAGCGACTTTGTACTGCTTGCCGCCGGTAACGATTACTGCGTAAGACATGGTATTTCTCCGATAATCCTGCTCACCCAGCGCTTTATATGATGAGTATTGGCTGGCATGGCTGCACTGGGCTGGAAAGGCCCCGTGCAATTGCGTAAGGCAGGTGCTGCCCAGGAAAGTTAGGGTGCGCGATTGTACGCAACCCTTGGAATGCTTGCAAGTACCGGCCCCAGGCCCCGGCCAGCGCGCCTTGACACACCGGAACCCGCGACCTAGCATGCCGCGCAACCTCAATGGAGCAGCCGATGCAACCCCAATCCTTCTACCGCGCGGTGGCTGACGATTTCAGCGCCGTCGACGAGATCATCAAGAAGCAGCTGACCTCGCGCGTGCCGCTGGTATCGAAGATCGGCGACTATATCACGTCCGCAGGCGGCAAGCGCCTGCGCCCGCTGCTGGTGCTGCTGTGCGGCAAGGCCCTGGGCCGCGAAGGCGACGACCTGCGCCTGCTGGCGGCGACCATCGAGTTCCTGCACACCGCCACCCTGCTGCACGATGACGTGGTCGACATGTCCGGCATGCGCCGTGGCCGCTCCACCGCCAACGCCCTGTGGGGCAACGCGCCGAGCGTACTGGTGGGCGACTTCCTTTATTCGCGCTCGTTCGAAATGATGGTCGAACTGGGTTCGATGCCGGTCATGCAGATCCTCTCCAAGGCCACCCGGGTGATCGCCGAGGGCGAAGTGCTGCAGCTGTCGCGCATACGCGATGCCAGCACCACCGAAGAGGTGTACATGGAAGTGATCCGCGGCAAGACCGCGATGCTCTTCGAGGCTTCGACCCACAGCGCCGCAGCACTGGCACAGGGCACCGAGCAGCAGCGTGAAGCTCTGCGCACCTTCGGCGACCACTTGGGCGTGGCCTTCCAGCTGGTCGACGACCTGCTCGACTACAAGGGCGACTCGCAGACCCTGGGCAAGAACGTCGGCGACGACCTGGCCGAGGGCAAGCCGACCCTGCCGTTGATCTACACCATGCGCGAAGGCACGCCCGAGCAGGCGGCGCTGGTGCGCCAGGCGATCCAGAAGGGTGGCCTGGAAGACCTGGAGCAGATCCGCGAGGCCGTTGAGGCTTCCGGCGCCCTGGACTACACCGCGCAACTGGCCCGCGACTATGTCGCCCGCGCCATCGCCTGCCTGGAAGTGCTGCCGGCCAGCGAGTACCGGGATGCGCTGGTGGAGCTGAGCGAGTTTTCGGTCGCGCGTACGCACTGATTACAGCGGCGCCCAATCGCGGGACAAGCCCGCTCCCACAAGGTCTTCACTAGCCTTGTGGGAGCGGGCTTGTCCCGCGATTGCATTTGTACAGACAAAACACATTTCCCTGGCAAAACCTTATACAATGTGCGTCTTTACCCGCCCCCGCACAGTTAAGGAACCGAAGTGAGCACCCTGCCACCCTGCCCCGCCTGCAACTCCGAATACACCTACGAAGATGGCACCCAATTGGTTTGCCCCGAGTGCGCCCACGAGTGGTCCGCCAGCGGCGAGGCCGAAGCGGCCAGCGATGACGTGGCGAAGAAGGACTCGGTCGGCAACGTGCTGCAGGACGGCGACACCGTCACCGTGATCAAGGGCCTCAAGGTCAAGGGCTCGTCCCTGGTGGTCAAGGTCGGCACCAAGGTCAAGAACATCCGCCTGTGCGATGGCGACCACGATATCGACTGCAAGATCGACGGCATCGGCGCGATGAAGCTGAAGTCGGAGTTCGTGCGCAAGGTCTGACCCGCCCTCCGGGGCTGCGCGCCTGGCGGCCCCGACAGATCCTGCAACAGGGTCGCTAGCCCACCGGGCAGAAATTCACCAATAGACCCTTGCTATTTTGATAATAAGAATTATTCTCATTGGAACCGCTATCCAAGGAGAGTAGCCATGACCTATCTGATCGACGCCTGGCTCGACCGGCCCCACCCCTACCTGCGCATCCTGCACCGCGAAACCGGCGAAGTCTGCGCCGTGCTCGAGGAAGACGCGCTCGACGAACTGCGCGACCAAGGCGACCTGGACCTGACAGGCCTGAATTCGAATGAACCGGGGGTGCTCAAGGAGTTGGTGCGCAACCTGTTCCTGTTCTGCTATGCGCGGGCGTTGCGCCCTGGGGGAACGGAATGGAATTGAGGTTGCCGAAGCTGACATCATCGCGGGGCAACCCGGTCGCCCCGCGATGAAGATGAAACAGTCTTACAGAACGTCGAGCAGCTCGACGTCGAACACCAGCACGCTGTGCGGCGGGATGCTACCAACGCCCTGGGCGCCGTAGGCCAGCTCGCTCGGCACGTACAGGCGCCATTTGCTACCGGCGTTCATCAGTTGCAGCGCCTCGGTCCAGCCCGCGATCACGCCACCCACCGGGAATTCGGCAGGCTGGCCGCGCTCGTAGGAGCTGTCGAACACGGTGCCGTCGATCAGGGTGCCGTGGTAGTGGGTGCGCACGTTGTCTTCGCGGGTCGGCTTGGCGCCTTCGCCTGCGGTCAGCACTTCGAATTGCAGGCCCGAGGCCAGGGTGGTGATGCCTTCGCGCTTGCCATTCTCGGCCAGGAACGCCTTGCCTTCGCCAGCGGCGGCTTCGGCCTTGGCGGCAGCTTCGGCTTGCATCACGTCACGAATGACCTTGAAGCTGGCCGACAGGTCGGCTTCGCTGACGCGGCTGTCGGCGCCGTTGAAGGCGTCGGTCAGGCCAGCCAGGATGGCTTCCAGGCTGACGCCCGGTGGCGGGTTGTCACGCAGTTGGCCGCCCAGCTGGCGGCCGATGCCGTAGCTGACGCGGGTTTCGTCGGTAGTCAGGTTGAGTTCGGACATTGGCTTGCTCCGCTACAGGGCGCAGCGAAGCCGCGCCCTCGATGAAAAGGGCGAGCAGCCTAGCACACTGCGGCCGAACGCCGCGAATCGCTACCAGGCGGAGCGCTGGGAAATCGGGACCTTGAGGTCTTCTTCGGGGTGTACACCCATGCCGCACATTTCATCCTGCACCGACCAATGCATCAGGTTCATCGACAGCATCGGCAAGCCTTGCAGGAGGGTGCGGGCATCTTCCACCGAACGTACCCGCAGGCGTTCGCCGCGGTTGTCGGCCAGGGGTTGGGCGCGGCCCTTGATGCGGGCCTCGAGCAGGTAGTCGCCACCTTCGATGGCGATCAGGTTCAGTTCATCGACATGGCCAGCCCTGGCCTCGACATTGAGCTGTTGCAGGTTCATGGGCATACCTCGCTGTGGAACCACGCAAGACTGCTCATTTTTTGTACAGAAGTAAGTAAAGTACAAGCCCGCCTGTCTGTTTCGCAGCACAACATGCAGCCCTTCCCCGGCAAGCCCGGGAAAGGGCGACGAGCGCTTAGTGCTTGGTGACCTTGTCCAGGTAACCCATGACGAACGCCGAGACGACGAAGGTCATGTGAATGATCACGTACCACATCAGGTGGTCGGTGGAGATGTTCTGGGCATCCATGAACACCCGCAGCAGATGGATCGAGGAAATCGCCACGATGGACGCGGCAACCTTCATCTTCAGCGATGAGGAGTCCATCTTGCCCAGCCAACTGAGCTTTTCCTTGTTGTCATCGATGTCCAGCTGCGACACGAAGTTCTCGTAGCCGGAGATCATCACCATCACCAGCAGGCCGCCGACCAACGACATGTCGATCAGGGACAGGATGACCAGGATCAGATCCGCCTCGCTCAGGGCGAAGACGTTGGGCAGGATGTGAAAAACCTCCTGGAAGAACTTCAATGCCAGTGCCAGCAGGCCCAGGGACAGGCCGAAGTAGATCGGGGCGAGCAGCCAGCGCGAGGCGTACATCGCATTTTCGAGGATACGTTCCATGGGGGTGTTAGAAACTCGTCAAGTGGCGGGAAAGCGAGCGCGAGTATAGCCAGCCACCTGTGACAGCAAAAGCCTGCGGCGGGTTGCCGCAGGCGAGCAGTCGTGTAGTCAGGTTTCCGGGTGGAACTGGTAGTCGCCGAGGTTTCGACAACGTTCGCCGTTGATCCGTTTCAGTTGCGCCTGCAAGTGCAGGCACCAGATCTGCGGGTCATCGGCCACCTGGTAGCCATGCAGCGTCAGGCTGTCGACCACGGCATTCATCACCGACTCGGCCACCATCGGCCCATGGAAGGGCCCTTGGGCCTTTATTGCAGAAGGCTGTTCGCCGGACATGCCGGCAGCGAACAGCAAGGTCCACATGCCATTGTCGCCGGCCAGCGGACGAATGCTGCACTCGATGCGAGTCACCAGGCCCAGGCACTGGCGGGTGAGACTGAGGTTGCGCATGGCGGCGTCCCCTCCATGAAGCCCTGTTCAGCCCGCAAGCTGCGGGCTGTTTCCATCCTGAACGCTGATACTGTCCTTAGTTCCAGCATAGGTGACCAGTGGAAAGAGTTGGAAAACCGGCGCCGAACGGTAGCACTTGGCCTTCAGCGCCGGTTTATTGACTTAAGCAGGTTTTGCCTGGGCGATCACCTCTTCCAGGCGCTCCTTCTCGGCTTCCTTGATCTCTTCTTCGCTGATCATTTCGGCGATCACCCGCAGGCGCTCTACCACCCGCGCGTTGACACTGCCTTCGGGGAATTCGCCCTTCTCGTCCGGCGTCCCGGCATCTTCACCCACCAGCAGGCTCAGTGCCTCGTCAGCCTGGCTGACCGCATAAACATGGAAGCGCCCGGCCTCCACCGCCTGTAGCACACGCTCATCAAGCATCAGCGTGGCGACGTTGGCGCGGGGGATGATCACCCCCTGCTCGCCGGTCAGGCCCCGCGCCTCGCACAGGCGGAAGAAGCCTTCGATCTTCTCGTTGACCCCACCCACCGCCTGCACTTCGCCGAACTGGTTGATGGAACCGGTGATGGCGAAGCACTGCTTGAGCGGGGTACGCGACAACGCCGAGATCAAGGTGCAGGCTTCGCCCAACGAAGCGCTGTCGCCGTCCACGTAGCCATAGGACTGCTCCAGCGCGATGCTGGCCGAGATCGCCAGGGGGAATTCCTGGGCATAGCGGCTGCCCAGGTAGCCCGTGAGGATCATCACCCCCTTGGAGTGGATCGGCTGCCCCAGGTTGACCTCGCGCTCGATGTCGACGATACCGCTGCCGCCGGGGTAGACCGTGGCAGAGATACGCGCCGGCATGCCGAACGCCGAATCGCCCACCTCGAGCACGGTCAGGCCGTTGCACTTGCCGATCGCCGCGCCTTCGCTGTCGATCAGGATGATGCCGGCGAGCATGTCGTCGAGCACCCGCTGCGACACTCGGCCAGTGCGCGTGGCCTTGGCCTTGAGCGCCCGCTCGATATGCCCGGCGTCGGTCATCTCGTCGTTGGCCAGCTGGCGGATGAAGTCTGCCTCGCTCACCAAGGAAGCGCGCCAGGGTCACGGTCTTGCCGCCGTGGCGTGCGT
>NZ_JBNNVR010000142.1:0-8766 GCF_050280645.1 Pseudomonas sp. NPDC089554 | reverse complement strand
GCCCGGGTTGCGCAGGCGGTGGACCGAGGCGATCGGAATGTAGGTCGACTATCTCTTCCATGACCTTGCCCTGGGATTCTTCAGGGATGTCGATGGTGACGTTCTCGAACGGTTCCTGCTTCACGCCGTCGACTTCACGGATGATCACTTCAGGACGGCCTACAGCCATCTCGAAGCCTTCACGGCGCATGGTTTCGATCAGAACCGACAGGTGCAGCTCGCCACGGCCCGATACCTTGAACTTGTCAGGAGAATCGGTTTCCTGGACGCGCAGGGCAACGTTGTACAGCAGCTCTTTGTCCAGACGGTCCTTGATGTTGCGGCTGGTGACGAACTTGCCTTCTTTACCGCAGAACGGCGAATCGTTGACCTGGAAGGTCATGGAAACGGTCGGCTCGTCGACGGTCAGCGGCTTCATCGCTTCTACCGCGTCCGGGGCGCACAGGGTGTCGGAGATGAACAGCTCGTCGAAACCGCTGATGCAGACGATGTCGCCAGCCTGGGCTTCTTCGACATCGACGCGGTGCAGGCCGTGGTGGCCCATCAGCTTGAGGATACGGCCGTTACGCTTCTTGCCGTCGACGTCGATGGCAACCACCGGAGTGTTCGGTTTGATGCGACCACGGGCGATACGGCCAACACCGATAACACCCAGGAAGCTGTTGTAGTCCAGTGCGGAAATTTGCATCTGGAACGAACCATCACGGTCGACGTTCGGCGCAGGTACGTTGTCGACGATCGACTGGTACAGGGCAGTCATGTCTTCGCCCATCTCGGTGTGGTCCAGACCGGCGATGCCGTTCAGGGCCGAGGCGTAGACGACTTTGAAGTCCAGCTGTTCGTCGGTGGCACCGAGGTTGTCGAACAGGTCGAAGATCTGGTCCAGAACCCAGTCAGGACGCGCGCCCGGACGGTCAACCTTGTTGATCACGACGATTGGCTTGAGGCCAGCTTCGAAAGCCTTCTTGGTCACGAAGCGGGTTTGCGGCATCGGGCCGTCTTGAGCGTCGACCAGCAGCAGTACCGAGTCGACCATCGACATTACACGCTCGACCTCGCCACCGAAGTCGGCGTGGCCGGGGGTGTCGACGATGTTGATGTGGTAGCCGTTCCAGTTGATGGCGGTGTTCTTCGCCAGAATGGTAATGCCGCGCTCTTTTTCCTGGTCGTTGGAGTCCATGACGCGCTCGTCGTTGAGCTCGTTACGCTCCAGGGTGCCGGACTGGCGCAGCAGTTTGTCGACGAGGGTAGTTTTACCGTGGTCAACGTGGGCGATGATGGCGATGTTACGCAGATTTTCGATCACAACTGTATCTCGATCAGAGGATTCGGTTGCCGCCAGTTTAGGCGGCCAATATGAAGGTAAAAGGCTTAGCGGGCCCGGTGGTCGGGAGGGCGATGGCGGATGCTGCCGCCATACAGCCCTGGCGTCTTATGCCGGACGATAAACACGCACATTGGCATGTCCCTCACTGAGCAGGTGGTGTGCATGCAGACGGCTCATCACACCTTTGTCGCAATACAGCAGGTACTGGCGGTTGCCATCGAGCTGCTTGAACTTGCTGTTGATCGCATAGAACGGCATGGCCTGGACTTCGACGCCCTCGAGCACCAAGGGTTCGTCTTCCTGGGCATCGGGGTGACGGATATCGATGACGATCTGGCCCGGCAGCGCCTCGGCCACTTCCTCGATCTCCACATCCTTGCCCAACTCGTCGATCACGTTGTCGATGGAGATGAACTTGGCGCGCTCCAAGGCGCGCTCCAGCACCGCCATGTCGAACTGCTTCTCTTCGTGCTCCATGCGGTGGCGCTTGGCATGGGTGGTCGGGTTCACCGAGATCACGCCGCAGTACTCAGGCATGTGCTTGGCGAACTCGGCGGTGCCGATTTCGTAGGCGGTGTCGATGATGTCCTGCTTGTGGCTGGCCAACAGTGGGCGCAGCACCAGCTTGTCGGTGGCCGAGTCGATGATCGACAGGTTCGGCAGGGTCTGGCTGGACACCTGTGAAATCGCCTCGCCGGTCACCAGCGCGTCGATCTGCAGGCGCTCGGCCATGTGCGCGGCGCCGCGCAGCATCATGCGCTTGAGGGTCACGCCCATGTAGCTGTTGTCGACCTTGTTCAGAATTTCGCCGACCACTTCTTCGAACGGCACGCTGATGAACAGCACGCGCTGGCTGCTGCCGTATTTCTTCCACAGGTAGTGGGCCACTTCCATCACGCCCAGCTCGTGGGCACGACCGCCGAGGTTGAAGAAGCAGAAGTGGGTCATCAGGCCGCGGCGCATCATCTGGTAGGCCGCCACGGTGGAGTCGAAGCCACCGGACATCAGCACCAGGGTCTGTTCGAGGGCGCCCAGCGGGTAGCCGCCGATGCCATTGTGCTGGTTGTGGATGACGTACAGGCGCTGGTCGCGGATTTCGATGCGCACCAGCACTTCGGGGTTCTTCAGCGTGATGCCGGCTGCGCCGCATTGCTGGCGCAGCTGGCTGCCGACGTAGCGGTCGACGTCCATCGAGGTGAAGTCGTGGTGACCACCGCGCTTGCAGCGCACGGCGAAGTGCTTGCCGGCCAGCAGGTGGCCGAAGTGCTGTTTGCACTTGGCGACGATGTCGTCGAAGTCGCCGAGGGGGTACTCCTCGACTTGCAGGAAATGGGTAATGCCGGGCGTGCAGCTAAGACGCTCGATCATTTCGCGCTGGACCTTCTCGTCCTCGACGCGGGTGACCACTTCGAGATTGTCCCAGACACCGTCGACCGCGAGCTCAGGATCGAGGTCCTTGAGCACGACGCGGATGTTCTTGCCGAGCTGGCGGATGAAGCGCTTGCGCACCGGCCGGCTCTTGATGGTGATTTCTGGGAAGACTTTGACGATGAGTTTCATGGGTTTAACAGCGCGCCCAGGGCCTACCGAAAATGAGGGGCGCGAATTATAGCGGAAATTGCTCAAGGTTTGAGCAACTTTTGTACAGAAGGTTTGTAGCGCGGTATCGGGGCATCTATATCCGGCCAATTCGTCGGCAAACCTGTCGATAAGCCCCCAGAAAGAGCACAGCCCAACCATCTGGCACCATAATGGATCACTTCGATCGAATCTCGCCCATTATTGGTGCGTTTTTCGTCGGCACTCGTAGCCTAAATGCCTGTAGACGCCCCTTTTTATCCCGCACTCGCCATTTTCGGGCACTGGCATGCAATTTGCTCCCTTGTGAGGCAGGTAAGCTTGGCCGACTATCCGCGCCCGGCAACACCCTTTTTCCAGGGCAGCGGCCCACCGCGCTCTAGACCATCCGGAGGACAACATGTCGAAGTCGGTTCAACTCATCAAAGATCATGACGTCAAGTGGATTGATCTGCGTTTCACGGACACCAAAGGCAAGCAGCAACACGTCACCATGCCAGCTCGCGACGCCCTGGATGAAGACTTCTTCGAACAAGGCAAGATGTTCGACGGTTCGTCCATCGAAGGCTGGAAAGGCATCGAAGCCTCCGACATGATCCTGAAGCCGGATGACAGCACTGCCGTCCTGGACCCGTTCACCGAAGAGCCGACCCTGATCCTGGTCTGCGACATCATCGAGCCGTCCACCATGGACGGCTACGACCGCGACCCACGCGCCATCGCCCGTCGCGCCGAAGCTTATGTGAAAAGTTTCTTCAAAGACGAAAGCGCCACCGTCCTGGTCGGTCCAGAGCCTGAGTTCTTCATCTTCGACCAGGTCAAGTTCAAGTCCGACATCTCCGGCTCGATGTTCAAGATCTACTCCGAGCAAGGCTCCTGGATGACCGACCAGGACGTCGAAGGCGGCAACAAAGGCCACCGTCCAGCCGTCAAGGGTGGCTACTTCCCAGTTCCACCGGTTGACCACGACCACGAAATCCGTACCGCCATGTGCAACGCCATGGAAGAAATGGGCCTGGTCGTCGAAGTTCACCACCACGAAGTGGCAACTGCCGGCCAGAACGAAATCGGTGTGAAGTTCAACACCCTGGTCGCCAAGGCTGACGAAGTACAGACCCTGAAGTACTGCGTACACAACGTTGCCGACGCCTACGGCAAGACCGCTACCTTCATGCCGAAGCCACTGTACGGCGACAACGGTTCGGGCATGCACGTCCACATGTCGATCGGCGTCACTGAAAACAAGAGCTACAAGAACCTGTTCGCTGGCGACAGCTATGCCGGCCTGTCCGACACCGCCCTGTACTTCATCGGCGGTATCATCAAGCACGGTAAGGCCCTGAACGGCTTCACCAACCCGGCCACCAACTCCTACAAGCGTCTGGTGCCTGGCTTCGAAGCGCCGGTCATGCTGGCCTACTCGGCCCGTAACCGTTCGGCCTCGATCCGTATTCCTTACGTTTCCAGCCCGAAAGCCCGCCGTATCGAAGCGCGCTTCCCGGACCCAGCTGCCAACCCATACCTGTGCTTCGCTGCACTGCTGATGGCTGGCCTGGACGGCATCAAGAACAAGATCCACCCAGGCGATGCTGCCGACAAGAACCTGTACGACCTGCCGCCTGAAGAGGCCAAGGAAATCCCACAGGTTTGCGGTAGCCTGAAAGAAGCCCTGGAAGAGCTGGACAAAGGCCGTAAGTTCCTGACCGAGGGTCGCGTGTTCTCCGACGACTTCATCGATGCCTACATCGAGCTGAAGTCGGAAGAAGAGATCAAGGTTCGCACCTTCGTTCACCCGCTGGAATACGACCTGTACTACAGCGTCTGATCGCTTCTCTGATCCAGCGTCTAGGAAAAGGCCTCCCTCGGGAGGCCTTTTTTCGTTCATGCAGATCAGACTTTATCCATTCTGGTTCAACAAGCGACGGGGGCATTCTGCGGCGCCTTTAATAAAAAAAGATGCTGCCTATGCCTATGCCTATTGCCGTCATACCCCTGCTGGCCTCCCTGCTGTTGCTGGGCGCTTGCACACATAAGGAAACACCCCAGGTGCGCAGCGACCTGCTGCTCAGTACCAGCACCAGTTGGGATGGAACCCTGTACCCAGCCTACCCCCCCAGGCGCACCGCAACTGACCCTGCAGAATATTCACGTACCGGCTGAAACCACGCTGCCGTGGCATTGCCACGCAGCCCCCAGCGCGGCCTATGTGGTCGCCGGAACGCTGGAAGTGGAAACACCGAGCGGCAAGCGCATCAGCGTCGGCCCCGGGCAGACACTGGCCGAAGTCGCCAACACCGTTCATCGAGGCCGAACCGGCAAACAACCTGTCGAGCTCCTGATGTTCACTGCCGGTAACGCCGGTGTGCCGCTCTCGACACCCGCGCCTGCCTGCCAGGCGAACACCCTCCACTGCCTTTGCGAGTAACCATAATGAGCCTACGCCATACCCTTGCACTGCCCCTGCTGATCGGTCTGTTCGGCTGCACCACAAACGCATCCGCTTCACCGCTGGATGACCTGCTCGATGCAGTAGAACAGCGCCTGCGACTCGCTGAAGCCGTCGCACTTCATAAATGGGACCAGCGCAGCCCCGTGCATGCCCCCGAACGCGAACGCCAAGTCCTCGAGCGCGTGGCTGAAGAGGCGCCACAGCACGGGCTGACCCCCGAGCGAGCGCAGGCCTTCTTCGGCGATCAGATCGAGTCCAACAAGTTTGTCCAGTACAGCCTGTTGAACACCTGGCATTACCGCGGCGAAGCGCCTGACACCGAGCGCAAGGACCTCGAGACCGAGATACGCCCGGAACTGGACGCGCTGCAAGAGCGACTGCTGAGCGACCTGTCGCAATTCGACCAGCACGCCCTCCCCGACTGCCACAAGCAACTGGCGATCGCCCTCTCGGCACGTCCAGGCGATGCTCTGCTACAGCACGCCATGGTGCGCGCCACCGGGCAACTCTGCCCACTGCCTTGAATGCAATGCTCTATATTGGTGCAATAGAGCGCTGAGCGCTCTGCCAAGCAACCCAATTTAGGTCACGGGAAGGGTCAACGCGGCCTTTCCTGTGCCGAATTCGCGCAGTTTCAGGTCTCTATCCGGAAATTCCGCTTCTTTTCGGAGCCTTGGTTTGGTTCTTGCATTTTCCCGGAATCAGCAGGAATACCTGCGTGCCCGCCCCAGGCATGGCCGCGGGCATCCCATGCCGGAAAAGCGCCAAAAGAGGTCAACGACGCACCATGACCATCAGCGATGCCCAGCACCGTCTGCTCCTGGACAACCTGACCACCGCCACCTTGCTGCTCAACGGCGAACTGCGCCTTGAGTACATGAACCCGGCGGCGGAAATGCTCCTGGCCGTGAGCGGCCAGCGCAGCCACGGGCAGTTCATCAGCGAGCTGTTCACTGAATCGACCGAAGCGCTCAATTCCTTGCGCCAGGCCGTGGAACAGGCGCACCCATTCACCAAGCGCGAAGCCCAGCTGACATCCCTCACCGGGCAGAGCATCACCGTCGACTACGCCGTCACGCCGATCCTCTACCACGGCCAGACCTTGCTGCTGCTGGAAGTGCACCCGCGCGACCGGCTGCTACGCATCACCAAGGAAGAGGCCCAGCTCAGCAAGCAGGAAACCACCAAGATGCTGGTGCGTGGCCTGGCTCATGAAATCAAGAATCCCCTGGGCGGTATTCGCGGCGCGGCACAATTGCTGGCGCGCGAGCTGCCCGAGGAAAGCCTGCGCGACTACACCAACGTGATCATCGAGGAAGCCGACCGCCTGCGTAACCTGGTCGACCGCATGCTCGGTTCGAACAAACTGCCCTCGCTGGCCATGACCAACATTCATGAAGTGCTGGAGCGGGTCGGCAGCCTGGTGGAGGCGGAAAGCCAGGGCTGCATCACCTTGGTGCGCGACTACGACCCGAGCCTGCCGGACGTGCTGATCGACCGCGAGCAGATGATCCAGGCCGTGCTCAACATCGTACGCAACGCCATGCAGGCCATCAACGGGCAGAACGAGCTGCGCCTTGGCCGCATCACCCTGCGCAGCCGCGCGGTGCGCCAATTCACCATCGGGCACATTCGCCACCGGCTGGTGGCGCGGGTCGATATCACCGACAACGGCCCGGGCATTCCGACGGAACTGCAAGACACCCTTTTCTACCCAATGGTAAGTGGTCGCCCGGACGGTACCGGCCTGGGCCTTGCCATCACCCAGAACATCATTAGTCAGCACCAGGGCCTGATCGAGTGCGAGAGCCACGCCGGCCACACCACGTTCTCGATCTTCCTACCCTTGGAACAAGGAGCCACAGCCCCATGAGATGAAGTGAAACCGTGTGGATCGTCGACGATGATCGCTCCATCCGCTGGGTCCTGGAAAAAGCCCTGCAACAGGAAGGCATGACCACCCAGAGCTTCGACAGCGCCGATGGCGTCATGGGCCGCCTGGCTCGCCAGCAGCCTGACGTGATCATTTCCGATATCCGCATGCCCGGTACCAGCGGCCTCGACCTGCTCGCGCAGATTCGCGAGCAGCATCCGCGCCTGCCGGTGATCATCATGACTGCCCATTCCGACCTGGACAGCGCCGTGGCGTCTTACCAGGGCGGCGCCTTCGAGTACCTGCCCAAGCCATTCGACGTCGACGAAGCGGTGTCGCTGGTCAAGCGTGCCAACCAGCATGCCCAGGAGCAGCAGGCGCTGGACGTGCCCCAGGCACTGGCGCGCACCCCGGAAATCATCGGCGAAGCGCCGGCGATGCAGGAGGTGTTCCGCGCCATCGGCCGGCTCAGCCACTCCAACATCACCGTGCTGATCAACGGCGAGTCCGGTACCGGCAAGGAGCTGGTTGCCCATGCCCTGCACCGCCATAGCCCACGAGCGGCGGCGCCGTTCATCGCGCTGAACATGGCGGCGATTCCCAAGGACCTGATGGAGTCCGAGCTGTTCGGCCATGAGAAGGGGGCGTTCACCGGCGCCGCCAACCAGCGCCGCGGCCGCTTCGAGCAGGCCGATGGCGGCACGCTGTTCCTCGACGAAATCGGCGACATGCCCGCCGACACCCAGACCCGCCTGCTGCGTGTGCTGGCCGACGGCGAGTTCTACCGCGTTGGCGGCCATGTGCCGGTGAAAGTGGATGTGCGCATCATCGCCGCGACCCACCAGAACCTGGAGTCACTGGTGCAGGCCGGCAAGTTCCGCGAAGACTTGTTCCACCGCCTGAACGTCATTCGTATTCATATTCCGCGCATGGCGGACCGGCGCGAGGACATCCCGGCCCTGGCCCGCCACTTCCTCGGCCGCGCTGCGCGTGAGCTGGCGGTGGAGCCCAAGTTGCTCAAACCGGAAACCGAGGAGTTCATGCGCAACCTGCCGTGGCCCGGCAACGTGCGCCAGCTGGAGAACACCTGCCGCTGGATCACCGTGATGGCCTCCAGCCGCGAGGTGCTGATCGGCGACCTGCCGCCAGAACTGCTCAACCTGCCCCATGACGCCGCCCCCGTCACCAACTGGGAGCAAGCGCTGCGCCAGTGGGCCGACCAGGCCCTGGCCCGCGGCCAGTCGAGCCTGCTCGACAGCGCCGTGCCGAGCTTCGAGCGCATCATGATCGAAACCGCGCTCAAGCACACCGCCGGGCGCCGCCGCGATGCGGCAGTGCTGCTGGGCTGGGGGCGCAATACCCTGACGCGCAAGATCAAGGAGTTGGGGATGAAGGTCGATGGCGGGGACGATGATGAGGGTGATGAGCACTAAACCCCACTGACTGAACTGACGCATTCGCGGGCAAGCCCGCTCCTACAAGGGCAGTAATTGTAGGAGCGGGCTTGCCCGCGAATGCGTTCTGAAGATCGCTACAAAT
>NZ_JBNNVR010000141.1:0-8792 GCF_050280645.1 Pseudomonas sp. NPDC089554 | reverse complement strand
GCCGATGAAGCGGTCGGGGTAGAGCAGGCCGAACTCGGGGTGGTTCCAGCGAACCAACGCCTCGGGTTGAATGCCGAGTACACGCCGTAGGTCAGGCCGCGTTTTTCACGCACTTCAGCCATCAGCCGGGTGCCGAAGGCGCCACCGCCGAGGATCTGGTTGCCCAGCGACAGCGCAGGCCAGTCCGGGTCCTGGCGGGTGATGCCCAGCTGGGCGAACATCAGGTGGGTTTGCTTGGTCGGGAACTCGATATGAGTGACCCCGGCCTTGGGCGCTTTCGGCTCGGCAGGGGCGGCCAGGGCTGGCCCCTGGGGCAGGGCGGCGGACACCTGGGCGGCGACGGCCTCGGCCTCGCTACGACTGAGGTCGCCGACCAGGGCGATCACCGCGTTGCCTGCGGCATAGCCCTTGGCATGGAAGGCGCGCAGTTGCTCCAGGGTGATGCCCGAGATGCTTTGTGCGGTGCCGTCGGTGGGGTGGGCATAGGGGTGGTCGCCGTAGAGCTTGGCGAACAGGGTCTTGCCCGCGATCTTGCCGGGGCTCTGCTTTTCATATTCGAAGCCGGCCAGCAATTGGTTGCGGATGCGCTCCAGTGCGTCCTGGGGGAAGGTTGGTTTGCCGACCACTTCGGCAAACAGCTTCAGCGCCGGTTCGCGCTTGTCGGTGGCGCTCAGGCTGCGCAGCGAGGCCACGGCCATGTCGCGGTAGGAGCCATTGCCGAAGTCTGCACCCAGGCCCTCGAAGCCTTGGGCGATGGCGGTGACATCCTTGCCGGCGACGCCTTCGTTGAGCATGGCGTTGGTCAGCGTGGCCAGGCCCGGGGTGCCGCCGTCCTGGCTGCTACCGGCGGCGAAGGTCAGGCGCAGGTCGAACATCGGCAGCTCGCGGGCTTCGACGAACAGCACCCGCGCGCCTTCGGCGGTGGTCCAGTGCTGGATGTTCAGCTGGCGCCGGCTGGGCGCCTTGCCGTCGAGCTCGGCCAGCGATTGCAGGGTGTTGGCCGGGCGTGCGGCGCTGCTGTCGGCCTTGGCCGCGTTGTCCGATTGCACCGGGCCGGCCAGCAAAACGGCCATGGCCACCACCGCGACGATGATGCCGACGCCGAACAGGGTGTAGCGGGGTGCGCTGCGATCACTCATGGGCGGACTCCTCGGGCAGGACGTGGGCAACGCTGAGGCGTTCGCGGGTGAAGTAAGTACGGGCGGCGGTCTGGATGTCTTGTGGGGTCACGCGCTTGAGCTCGTCGAGCTCGCTGTCGATCAGCTTCCACGACAGACCCACGGTTTCCAGCTGGCCGATGGTGGTGGCCTGGCTAGTGATGGAGTCGCGGTCGTAGACCAGCCCGGCGATGACCTGGGCGCGCACACGCTCGAGTTCTTCAGCGCTGGGCGGGGTGGTCTTGAGTTCGTCGAGCAATTGCCAGACGCCTTTCTCGACATCGGCGAGGGTTTTCTGCTTCTGCACGTTCGGGGTGGCCGATACCAGGAACAGGCTGTCGCCCCGGGTGAAGGCGTTGTAGCTGGACGAGGCGCCAGACACCAGTTCTTGTCCACGCTCCAGTTGTGCAGGCATGCGTGCGCTGTAGCCGCCGTCGAGCAGTGCGGAAATCAGGCGCAGGGCGTGGACGGTGCGTGGCTCTTTGGCGGTGGCCAGGCCAGGCACGTTGAAGCCATAGATCAGGCTGGGCAGTTGCGTGCGCACGTGCAGGGTGAGGTGGCGCAAGCCGGGCTCGGCCAGCTCCAGTGGCAACTTGGCCGGTGGCACCGCGCGCTTGGGAATGGCGCCGAAATACTTGTTCGCCAGGCCCTTGACCTCGTCGACGGTGACGTCGCCGACCACCACCAGGGTGGCGTTGTTCGGGGTGTACCAGGCTTCGTACCAGTGCCGCAGCTCTTCGATCTTCATGCGCTCGAGGTCGGCCATCCAGCCGACGGTCGGGGTGTGGTAGCCACTGGCCGGGTAGGCCATGGCGCGGAACAGCTCGAAAGCCTTTGCGTTGGGCTGGTCGTCGGTGCGCAGGCGGCGTTCTTCCTTGATGACTTCGAGCTCGCGGCTGAACTCGTCGGCCGGCAGGCGCAGGCTGGCCAGGCGGTCGGCCTCCAGCTCCAGGGCCACCGGCAGGCGGTCGCGGGCCAGCACCTGGTAATAGGCGGTGTAGTCATCGCTGGTGAAGGCGTTTTCCTCGGCGCCGAGGTCGCGCAGGATGCGTGAAGCCTCGCCGGGGCCGACCTTGGCGCTGCCCTTGAACATCATGTGCTCCAGGGCGTGGGACAGGCCGCTCTGGCCGGGGCTTTCATAGCTGGAACCAACCTTGTACCAGATCTGCGACACCACCACCGGGGCGCGGTGGTCTTCACGCACGATCACCTTCAGGCCGTTGTCGAGGATGAATTCGTGGGTGGGCTGCGCGTCGGCAGCCAGGGCCGCGAGCGGCAGGCAGAGCGTGCTGAGCAACAGGCCAGCGGCGCGGCGGGCTAGAGCATTCATACGATGGATAACCTGTACGGCGGCCCGCGTGGGTTTAGCGTCGGCGGGCCAGGAGGTGCTAGGATACTGATCCGGTTGCCTGGCGACCATGCCTGTCGCCGTTCTGGCCCGCAGGTCTGTTCGACAAAACGTTGCGCATGAACCAGCCGGCTGAAAAACAGTCTGTTCTGCGTTTAGAGAATTCCCGGTGCGCCGCCAGTGGCGCATCGCCACCCTGAGATAGCCGTCTTCCATGTTTGGTTCCAACGACGACAAGAAAGCGCCGGACGAGTCCGGTGAAAAGAAAGGCCTGTTCGGCTGGTTCCGCAAGAAACCGCAGCAAGCTGTCGCCGAACAGCCGCAAACCCCTGAGCCACAGGCTGTCGAGCCGGTTGCACCGCAGGCGCTCGTCGAGCAGCCTGGCGCTGTCGTGGCCGAGTCTGCGCCCGCGCCTGTCGAGGCCCCGGTAGCTGCCCAGCCCGTCGAGCCTGTCGAAACCCCAGAGCCCCCGATTGAAGTGGCCTTGCCCGCAGCCGAGCCTGCGCCCGCTCCGGTTATCGCGCACCAGGCACCGATCGAGGCAGCCCCGGTCGATGCGCCGATCAGCAATCTGGTCCTGCCCGTGCCCGAAGAGCCCGTGGCCCTGGTGCCTGACCTGGAGGCGAAAGCACCCCCGGCCATTCCCGAGCTGCCGGCCGAGCCCGAGCCCGAGCCGGTCGCAGCCCTGGCCCCGGTTGCTACCGAAGCCAACAAACCTGGCTTCTTCGCCCGTCTCAAGCAAGGCCTTTCCAAGACCAGCGCCAGCATCGGCGAGGGCATGGCCAGCCTGTTCATGGGCAAGAAGGCCATCGACGACGACCTGCTCGATGAGATCGAGACCCGCCTGCTCACCGCCGACGTGGGCGTGGAGGCCACTTCCACCATCGTCCAGAACCTGACCCAGAAGGTCGCGCGCAAGCAGTTGGCCGATGCCGATGCCCTGTACCAGTCGCTGCAAGCGGAACTGGCCGACCTGCTGCGCCCGGTAGAGCAGCCGCTGAAGGTCGAATCCCAGAACAAGCCCTACGTAATCCTGGTGGTCGGCGTGAACGGCGCCGGCAAGACCACCACCATCGGCAAGCTGGCCAAGAAGCTGCAGCTCGAGGGCAAGAAGGTCATGCTGGCCGCCGGCGACACCTTCCGCGCTGCGGCGGTAGAGCAGTTGCAGGTGTGGGGCGAGCGCAACCAGATCCCGGTGATCGCCCAGCACACGGGTGCCGACTCGGCCTCGGTGATCTTCGACGCCGTGCAGGCCGCCAAGGCCCGGGGTGCCGACGTGCTGATCGCCGACACCGCGGGGCGCCTGCACACCAAGGACAACCTGATGGAAGAGCTGAAGAAGGTCCGTCGGGTGATCGGCAAGCTCGATGCCGAGGCGCCGCACGAGGTGCTGCTGGTGCTCGACGCCGGCACTGGGCAGAACGCCATTAGCCAGGCCAAGTACTTCAACCAGAGCGTAGAGCTCACCGGCCTGGCCTTGACCAAGCTGGACGGCACCGCCAAGGGCGGGGTGATCTTCGCCCTGGCCAAGCAGTTCAACCTGCCGATTCGCTTCATCGGTGTCGGCGAAGGCATCGACGACCTGCGCACTTTCGAGGCCGAGTCGTTCGTCAAGGCCCTGTTTGCCGAGCGAGAGCACCCATGATCCGATTCGAACAGGTCGCCAAGCGCTACCCCAATGGCCATGTCGGCCTGCATGAACTGAGCTTCAGGGCGCGCCGCGGCGAATTCCTGTTCGTCACCGGCCACTCCGGCGCCGGCAAGAGCACCTTGCTGCGCCTGTTGCTGGCCATGGAGCGCCCGACCAGCGGCAAGCTGCTGCTGGCCGGCCAGGACCTGGGGCAGATCAGCAACGCACAGATTCCCTTCCTGCGTCGGCAGATCGGCGTAGTGTTCCAGAACCACCAGTTGCTGTTCGACCGCACAGTGTTCAACAACATCGCCCTGCCGCTGCAGATTCTCGGGCTGTCCAAGCCGGAAATCGCCAAGCGCGTGGATTCGGCGCTGGAGCGTGTGTCGTTGTCCGACAAGGGCGACCTGTTCCCCGCCGACCTGTCCACCGGACAGCAGCAGCGGGTCGGCATCGCCCGGGCCATCGTGCACCAGCCTGCGCTGCTGCTGGCTGACGAGCCGACCGGTAACCTCGACCCGCGCCTGGCCGCGGAGATCATGGGCGTGTTCGAGGACATCAACCGCCTGGGTACCACGGTATTGATCGCCAGCCACGACCTGGCGCTGATCGCGCGCATGCGTCACCGCATGTTGACCCTGCAGCGCGGTCGCTTGATCGGCGATGGGGAGGCCGGCCAATGAGCAGCACACGTTCAACCAAGATGTCCGAGCGTGTCGCGCCCAAGGCCGCCGACCCGCAACCGGAAAAGAAGCCGCGCGGCAGCCATGACGACGACGGCCCGGATTTCCGCACCCTACTGAACGCCTGGCTGGAAAGCCATCGCGCGAGCCTGACCGACAGCCTGCGGCGCCTGGGTAAGCAGCCGATCGGCAGCTTCTTCACCTGCCTGGTGATGGCCGTTGCCCTGAGCATGCCCATGGGCCTGTCGTTGCTGTTGCAGAACGTCGAGAAACTCGGCGGTTCGTGGCAGCGCGCCGCACAGATTTCGCTGTACCTGAAGCTCGACGCCGGCAGCCGCGATGGCGAGGCCTTGCGTGATGAAATCAAAGGCATGCCGGGTGTCGCCGAGGCTCAGTACGTCAGCCGCGAAGAGGCCTTGCAGGAGTTCCAGCAGCAGTCGGGCCTGGGCGAGGCCCTGCGCGAATTGCCGGACAACCCTTTACCAGGTGTGGTGGTAGTGACGCCGACCGAAGTCGACAAGCCAGCGCTCGAAGCGTTGCGCCAACGTCTGTCGGAGCTGCCGCGAGTGGAAGCGGCGCAGCTCGACCTGGTGTGGGTGGAGCGCCTGGCGGCGATCCTCAAGCTGGGCGACCGCTTTGTCTTCGGCCTGGCAGTGATGCTGATTTCTGCCCTGCTTTTGGTAATTGGTAACACAATTCGCCTACATATCGAGAACCGTCGCGTCGAGATCGAGGTGATCAAGCTGGTCGGCGGCACCGACAGCTATGTACGGCGGCCCTTCCTTTATATGGGCGCGCTGTATGGCCTGGGTGCGGGCGTGCTGGCCTGGGGCATCCTGGCGTTCGGGCTGAACTGGCTGAACGACGCGGTGGTAGGGCTTTCCGGCCTGTATGGCAGCGATTTTGCCCTGGCAGGTGTACCAGGGTCCGATGGTCTATCGCTCTTGATTGGGGCAGTATTGTTGGGGTATATCGGTGCATGGATCGCGGTCGCCCGTCACCTGAACGAGTTGGCGCCGCGATAATGTTTTCTTGCCATCATTGACTTTCTTATCGTTATGGGAACTTACTTCGAGGTTTCCGGTCAATGTTGGCAGTGCCCACAAGGCACGAGTCTAGTGAGTCTGGAGGTACCTTGATGACCACTTCGTTGCAACCTGCCTATGCCCTGGTTCCCGGTGCAAACCTGGAAGCCTATGTGCATACGGTCAACAGCATTCCGCTGCTGACGGTCGAGCAGGAGCGTGAACTGGCCGAGCGTCTCTACTACGAGCAGGATCTTGAGGCCGCTCGGCAAATGGTAATGGCCCACCTGCGTTTCGTCGTACATATCGCCCGTAGCTATGCAGGCTATGGGCTGGCTCAGGCCGACCTTATCCAGGAAGGCAACGTTGGCCTGATGAAGGCGGTAAAGCGTTTCAACCCGGAAATGGGCGTGCGTCTGGTGTCCTTCGCGGTGCACTGGATCAAGGCCGAGATCCACGAGTTCATCCTGCGCAACTGGCGCATCGTCAAGGTGGCTACCACCAAGGCCCAGCGCAAGCTGTTCTTCAACCTGCGCAGCCAGAAGAAACGCCTGGCCTGGCTGAACAACGACGAAGTGCACCGTGTGGCGGAAAGCCTGGGCGTGGAGCCCCGTGAAGTACGCGAGATGGAAAGCCGTCTGAGCGGTCATGACATGGCCTTCGACCCGGCAGCGGATGCTGACGACGACAGCGCCTTCCAGTCGCCCGCGCATTACCTGGAAGACCACCGCTACGACCCGGCCCTGCAACTCGAGGATGCCGACTGGAGCGACAACTCCAGCAGCAACCTGCACGAAGCCCTCAGTGGCCTCGACGAGCGTAGCCGCGACATTCTCTACCAGCGCTGGTTGGCGGAAGAGAAGGCCACCTTGCATGAGCTGGCCGAGAAATACAGCGTGTCGGCCGAGCGTATTCGCCAGCTGGAAAAGAACGCGATGAACAAGGTCAAGGCGCTGATTACTGTCTGATCAGTGGCCTGGATTGAAGAAACCGCCTGTCCCTTACGGGGCAGGCGGTTTTTTGTTGCTGCTGTCAGGGCCTGCGCCCAGCCTCCAGCTGCATCAGGTAGCTGTTGCCACCCAGCTGGCTCATTTGTCGACGGATCCACCCTGCGCGGCTGGCCACATAGGCGCTGGGTCGGCTGGCACTCCACTTGAGCGGGCTGGGCAGCACTGCCGCGAGCTGGGCGGCCTGCTGGCGGCTCAGGCGGCTGGCATCGACGCCGAAGTGATAGCGCGCTGCCGCCTGGGCGCCAAATACCCCCGGCCCCCACTCGGCGCTATTGAGGTACACCTCGAGAATCCGCTCCTTCGACCAGAACAGCTCGATCAACCCGGTGAACCAGGCCTCCAGCCCCTTGCGCAGCCAGCTGCGACCCGACCAGAGAAACAGGTTCTTGGCCACCTGCTGGGTCAGTGTGCTGGCCCCGCGCACGCTGCCGCCGCGTTCGTTGTGCGCCAAGGCGGCCTGGATGGCGGGAATGTCGAAGCCCCAGTGGTTGGCGAAACGCTGGTCTTCACCAGCGATGACCGCCACTTTCAGCTCGTTGGAGATGTTGTCCCAGGGTTGCCAGTCGCGCTGCAGGTCGATTGATTCGCCGCCGAACCACGACTGTATTTTGCGCTCGACCATCAGCGCCGTGCCCGGTGGCGGTACCCAGCGCAGCACCAGCACCAGCACGATGCTGCCGGCGGCGAACCAGAGCAGGGCGCGAACGAGGCGGCGAATGAGGGATGACAGCATGTCGATAGCTTGGCCGGACCGGTGGAACGGGCCATTATACAGACCCCTTTCGAGGAGTCGTCCCATGCTTCGCAGCTTCCTGATGCTTGCCGCGTTCTTCGGCTTCACCGGTGTCGCCCTGGGTGCGTTCGCCGCCCACGGCTTGAAGAACCGCCTCACTGCCGATTACCTGGCCATCTTCCAGACCGGCGTGACCTACCAGCTGGTGCACACGCTGGCGATCCTGGCCGTCGCCGTACTCTCGGTGCACCTGCCGGGTCGCCTGGTAGGCTGGGCCGGTGGCCTGTTTGCCGTGGGCATCCTGCTGTTCTCCGGCAGCCTCTACCTGCTCACCACTACCGGCATTGGCAAGCTGGGTATCATCACGCCTTTCGGTGGCCTGTGCTTCCTTGCCGGCTGGCTGTGCCTGGGGTTGGCGGCCTGGCGCCTGGGTTGACCGAGTGGTCGGGAATCGCGACTAATGGTGCCCGCCGGCCTTGGGTTCACGCGCTGATCGGGGCTAGAATGCGGGCCCCAATGAACGATGGTGGCCGTGCGCATGCGCATTCAACTGAACGGTGAACCTTACGAATTGCCTGCCGGCGAGAGTGTCGCAGCCTTGCTGGGCCGGCTGGAGCTGGCCGGACGCCGGGTGGCCGTGGAGCTGAACCTGGATATCGTGCCGCGCAGCCAGCATGAGAGCACCCTGCTGAACGAAGGCGACCAGGTCGAAGTGGTGCATGCCATCGGTGGCGGTTAACCCGCCGCCAGCACTTCACCTGCAAGCCCTGCAACCTTTTCCGAGGAACAACGATGAGCAACGTTCGTAGCGACAAGCCCTTCACCCTGGCCGGGCGCACGTTCCAGTCGCGCCTGCTGGTCGGCACCGGCAAGTACCGTGACATGGAGGAAACCCGCCTGGCCATCGAGGCCTCGGGTGCCGAAATCGTCACCGTCGCCGTGCGCCGCACCAACCTCGGCCAGAACCCGGGCGAGCCGAACCTGCTCGACGTGCTGCCACCTAGCCGCTACACCATCCTGCCGAACACCGCGGGTTGCTATGACGCTATCGAGGCCGTGCGCACCTGTCGCCTGGCCCGTGAGCTGCTCGATGGCCATAACCTGGTCAAGCTGGAAGTGCTGGCCGACCAGAAAACCCTGTTCCCCAACGTGATCACCCAGGCGTCAACGCTGCCCCGCTCGAACGCGGCGCGGGCATCGGCAGGC
>NZ_JBNNVR010000140.1:0-8911 GCF_050280645.1 Pseudomonas sp. NPDC089554 | reverse complement strand
AGCGAGGGGTTCGTGGCACTCAGCGAAAGCAGCCCTGCCACTCCGACCGAGCCGCCCCAAATAACCCAGACACTGCACCACGCGTTGACGGGTATTCAGCGCGACTCGACCTTGACCTGGATCGTTGCTTACACGTTGTCGACCCAGGCGTCTTCTTCCTCTTTGATATGAGGGATGCCACGGCGCATGCACACCCGGTCATACAAGCCATCAGCCACGGCCTCACGGAAGGTGCAGCGGAACAGATGCCCCTTACGCTTACCGGCGCGGATCTCTTCGATCAGCTCGTTAAACGGGTTCTCGGTGCCGTCGTGGGTGCTGATGACATGGACCTCACCACCCCAAATCAGCAGGGCGAGTGCCGCTTTTAGCAGCTCAGCCAAGTCGGAGTGGAACGCCGCTTCGTCGATAACCACAACACCCTGGCGACCGCGCAAGTTACTTGGGCGGCTGGTGAGCGCCACGATGCGGTGCCCCGAGGGAAACACGACGGTGTACGTCTTGATGTGCTTGTCTGGGTCTTCGTCGGGCCAGATGCCTTCTTCAATCTCGCCGGCCGCGTAGTCGAACGCCCGAGCCCACATGGCGCAGGCCTGGATGTACTCGACCGTCATGTCTTGGTTGTAGCCCAGGTAATAGACGGTTTGGCCACGTGCGCTTTTCGAGGCTGCCGCAACCAGAACGTTGTCGGCAGCTTCCGCCCAGGTGAGGCCGATCCGGCGGGACTTCTCACCAACCTTGAGAGGGGCACGGATATTGACCCAGTCCCTTTGGTACTGCAAAAGGACCGAAGGGGTGATAACACCGGCACTATCTGGCATAAGCCCTTCGTTCATGCGCACCTCCGCAGTGCTAGTCTATGGCCACTATCAACAGGGTGCTGGGGTGTTAAATGATTGACTGGTTTGCTGGTGCGGTAGAAAGCGCGAAGGCGATGAAGGAAATTGGTCAATCGCTCCTTACGATTCGCGACGAGAACATCATTCGTGAGCGCGTTTATGACCTGAACAACAGTCTGCTGGACCTGCAGCAAAAGCTGCTCGAAGCACAACTTAGTCAGATGGAGCTGGTCCAGCGGATTAAGGCGCTTGAAAACGAGAAGGATCAGGCTAGCCAATTCACAAACATCTTGTCTCAATACACCATCCATAAATTCCCTACGTCGGCCCATGCTTACGCCTTGAGCACAGAGGCAGATCCATCGCGCTACTTTTGCAGCCACTGCCTGGAGACTGAGGGTGTGCCCATCACGCTTCAGGGGGCCCGCCTGCTGCACTGCCCCAAATGCAAAAATACGATTGCTTCTGCGCCGCAGCCTCCCATCCGTGTTCGTCGTAGATAGCTTCACGACGCCACCCCCAGGATCTCGCGACGAATCTCGTCCACGGTCTTGGCACTGAGGCCACCTTTCTTGGCGATCTTCTCGACCTGGTTGGCAGCGGCTTCTGCCCTGGTACGAACTTCAGTCTTCCATTTCGCCTGGACGACAGACGCCCGGCCCAGCTCGGCAACGGCCTTGGCCACCTTGGGCAGATCGATCTTGCCGTCAGCAGCCATCAGCAGCTTGAACAGGTGCTCTTGCACCAGGCGCATGAGCGCTTCGTTGACCGCGCCTTCGTCGTCGGGCGCGGCCTGGACCACCGCTTTGGCCTGTTCGCTGGACAGCTTCAGGGCAGCCAGCTTGTCCTCGAACTCGCTGCCGTAGCGGTGCAGCGCGCTCTTGCCAATCGAGTAGCCACGCGACTCCAGCTCAGCGGAAAGCACCTCATAGCCCAGGCCGTTGAGGCTGATCTTGAGTGGCTGGCTACGGGAAGGATTCGCCAGGTTTCCGCTAATGCCACGTCGGAAGATGAGGTGTACGCCTACATCCCTCTTTACGACGCGCATATCAGCCAAGGACACGGTGCCTGGACTGATGGGGCGAGGGTGCTCACTAAGCTTGCGTTCACGCGCTACAGCCTTCGTAAGAAGGGGCTTAGCCCTGAAAAGCTTGCCGCTGTCCGGGTTGATGGCGATTCGAACGAGCCTGTGCTTAGCGATGGCGATACGGTCATGGTTGATCTGAGTCGGGATGTGCTCCAAGGCGAAGCGTTTTACGTGATCCGCCTAGATGATCTGCTTTATGCGAAGCGACTACAGCGCCTCTACGACGGAGGTGTGAAGATCATCAGTGCTAACTCTGCTTATGAGTCGATGACCGTTCCGCCTGATAGGCTCAGCTCATTGGTTATCATCGGCAGGGTTGTCTGGGCCGGTGGTTGGATGATCTGAGTAGAAGATGCCAAAGAGCCCGCGAAATGCGGGCTCTTTTGGTTTTCTCAGCGGGTTTCTATTTTGCGGCTCTTTGGCCCTGGCTTTGACCTTATCGATTCCGCCCAAGCCCCATCATTCCTGGCTTTTCCGTCTTCTTCCGCTTTCTTCCCACTTCATTTCGCTTAGTGCCATACATAGAACCCCCTCACACGTTGCTCCAGCATCGCCCTGGCCATGTTGACCATGTGCATGAGCGCGAATAGCACTTCGCGGGTGGTGCCTTGCTGGTTGTTGCCGGTTTCATGAGCGGTGGCTGCGGCGCAGCGCAGCAATGCCAGGGCATGGGCATTGGCCTGCTCGGTGGAGACATCGTCGCGCAAGGTCCAGGGGACGGCATCGATGCCAACGTGGGGTGGTGTGGGGTTGAGGTAGTAGTCGAGGGCGCGGCGGGCGGCTTCGCTGTCGAGATCTGTGTCTTCTTTTTTCGAGTTCTTCATGGAGATGCCTTTGGTTTCCCTTCTGGGGCAATGAGCGCCTAGTTTAGGTCTATCTGTACTATTCATGCATGCATAAATAATTCATGATGTGTATTGAAGCGTTTAGTACAGTCCGTATCGTTTGCGCCATGGAAAACTGGAACGCATTTCTGGCGCGCTACAAGCGCGAGCACAACCTCAGCCAGATCAAGCTCGCCGAGCGCCTGAGCATGACTCAAGGCGGTGTCGGTCATTGGCTGCGCGGCACGCGCAAGCCCACCTTGGAAACCATCAACGAGAAGCTTGAAACGCTGGGCCTGATCTACCTGGAAGCGCAGGTGATGGTGGTGGAGCGTCAGGAGGTGCGTGAGGCGCAAGGGGGCTACGCCGCCCAAGGCTCACTGGCGGCCCGGGCGATGCTGCACGCCAGCTTCCGCTTCCCGGTACTGGCCTGGGCCGACCTGCAAGGGCCGTTGCCCGACTCGAGCGAAGAGAGCGAGCAGACCGACTACATGCCGGCCGGTAACGCCTTCTGGCTGCCGGTAGAGAACGATTCGATGAATGCCGCCAGCGGCCAGAGCATTCCTCAGGGCATGCGCATCCTGGTCGACGCGGGCCTGGAAATGACCCCAGGCCGCTTGGTGATCGCCCGTCAGCCGGGCCGGCCTGCGGTGCTGCGCCAGCTGATCGAGGAGGGTGGGGAGCGCATGCTCAAGCCGCTCAACACCTTGTATCCCACGGTGATGTGCGAGCCAGGCTGCGAATTCCTGGGCGTGGTGGTGCGGGTGCACGGGGTAGTGTGAGGTGGCCGGCTAATCCCGCTCCCACGCAGCCTATTCCAGATCCACCAGCACCGTCCCTTCGCTGACCATTTCCCCTTCCTGACAGAACAGAGCCTTCACCGTCCCCGCCTGCGGCGCACGGATACTGTGTTCCATCTTCATCGCCTCCAGCACCACCAGCGCGGTGCCAGCCTCTACAGCCTGACCCGGCTCGACCAGCACGCGCACGATGCTGCCGTTCATCGGTGCGCCCAGCCCGCCCTGATGGCTGTGACTGGCTTCGACCTCGGCAATTGGGTCGAAGGCACTCAATGCATGCAGCTCCCCTTCCCATTGCAGGTACAGCACCTCGCCCCGGCGCACAGCCAGGTGGCGACGGCGCAGGCCGTCGTAGTCGTGGCACAGTTGCTCGCCTTCGAGGCTGAAGGCCGAGGTGGCGTGGCGTTCCAGGGCGATGGCCTGGTCGTGGCCATCGCAACGCAGGTGCAGGCTGCTGCGCGCTGGCAGGCCCAGGCGCAGGCCGTTGCGTGCGGGCCAGGGCGAGGCGGGGTCGTCGCTGCGCCGATCTTCCGGCAGGCCCTGTAGCCAGGCTTCGGCGGCCGCTTGCCAGAACGTGGCGGGCAGTTCGCGCGGCGGGGGTAGTAGCGTGTCCTGATAACGCGGGATGAACCCGGTATCCAGCTCGGCGGCGGCGAACGCCGGGTGGGCGAGAATGCGCTGCAGGAAGGCGAGGTTGGTCTTCAGCCCGCCGATGGCGAACTCGTCGAGCATCGCCAGCAGGCGCAAGCGCGCCTGTTCGCGGTCCTCGCCCCAGGCGATTAGCTTGCCCAGCATCGGGTCGTAGAATGGCGAAACACTGTCGCCCTCGCTGACCCCGCTGTCCACCCGACGCCCCTGGCCAGGCGCCGACTCGCGGTACAGCGCCAGGCGGCCGGTGGCCGGGAGGAATTCGTTGGCCGGGTCCTCGGCGTACAGCCGCACCTCGATGGCATGGCCGTGCAGCGGCACCTCGGCCTGGCTGATCGGCAGGCGCTCGCCGCGTGCCACGCGAATCTGCCAGGCCACCAGGTCCAGCCCGGTAATGGCTTCGGTGACCGGGTGTTCCACTTGCAGGCGGGTGTTCATCTCCATGAAGAAGAACTCGCCCCGGGCATCGAGCAGGAACTCCACAGTGCCGGCGCCGACATAGCCGATGGCCTGCGCCGCGCGTACCGCCGCCTCGCCCATGGCCTGGCGCAGCTCAGGCGACAGACCCGGTGCGGGGGCCTCCTCGACCACTTTCTGGTGGCGGCGCTGGATCGAGCAATCACGCTCGTTGAGGTACAGGCAGTTGCCATGTTGGTCGGCGAATACCTGGATCTCCACATGCCGTGGCTTGAGCACGTACTTTTCCACCAGCATGCGCGCATCGCCGAACGACGCCTGGGCTTCGCGCTGCGCCGAGGCCAGGGCATCGGCCAGCTGCGCTTCGGCCTCGACCACCTTCATGCCCTTGCCGCCGCCACCTGTACTGGCTTTCAGCAACACGGGGTAGCCAATGTTCGCGGCGGCGCTGCGGAAGGTTTCCAGGTCCTGTGCCTCGCCGTGATAGCCCGGCACCAGCGGCACGCCCGCTGCTTCCATCTGTGCCTTGGCCGCCGACTTGCTGCCCATGGCATCGATGGCGCTGGCCGGGGGGCCGAGGAAGATCAGCCCGGCTTGTTCGATGGCGCGGGCAAAACCTGCGTTCTCGGACAAAAAGCCATAGCCAGGGTGGATGGCCTGGGCGCCGCTGGCCTTGGCGGCGGCGATCAGCTTGTCGACCACCAGGTAGCTGTCGGCGGCCTTGCTACCGCCCAGGTCGATGCGGATGTCGGCCTCGCGGGCGTGCCGGGCATCGCGGTCGGTGGCGCTGTGCACGGCCACGGTGGTCAGGCCCATGGCCTTGGCGGTGCGCATCACCCGACAGGCGATTTCGCCGCGGTTGGCGACCAGCAGGGTGGTCAGCGTGAGGTGGCTCATGAACGCGGTTCCTTTTTATCGGGCTGCCAGGCTGGGCTGCGTTTTTCCAGGAAGGCGCGCAGGCCTTCCTGGCCTTCGGGGCTGACGCGAATGCGGGCGATGGTGTTTTCGGTATAGCGGCGCAGGGCCGGGCTCAGCTCGCCAGCATCGACCTCGCGTAGCAGGTCCTTGGTGGCGCGCAGGGCCTGGGGGCTGTTGAGCAGCAGGTTATCGACCCAGGCCTGTACCTGCGCCTCGAGTTCTGCGGCCGGGTACACCTCGGCCAGTAGCCCCAGCTCGCGGGCACGCACGCCGCTGAAGCGCTCGGCGGTGAGGGCGTAGCGCCGGGTGGCGCGCTCGCCCATGGCCTTGACCACGAAGGGGCTGATGACCGCAGGCGCAAGGCCAATGCGCACTTCCGACAGGCACAGCTGGGCATCTTCGGTGCCAATGGCCATGTCGCAGCAACTGATCAGTCCCAGGGCGCCGCCGAAGGCTGCGCCTTGCACCACGGCCAGGGTTGGTACCTTCAGGCGGTGCAGGCTGTACATCAGTTCGCCCAGTTCGTGGGCGTCGTCCAGGTTGGTGTTGAAGTCCAGCTGCGCCGATTGCTGCATCCAGGCCAGGTCGGCGCCTGCGCTGAAGTGCCGACCACGGCCGCGCAGCAGCACGAAGCGCAAGGCCGTATCATCGCCCAGGCGGTCGATGGCGACGATCAGCTCGCGGATCATCTGCGCGTTGAACGCGTTGTTCTTGTCCTCGCGGCTCAGCCACAGGGTGGCGAAGCCGCGTGGGTCGCGAACCAGTTCGAGGGTGCTGAAATCGCTCATGGGTCACATCCGGAAGATGCCGAAGCGGCTCTGTTCGATGGGCGCGTTCAACGCGGCGGAAAGTGCAAGGCCCAGCACATCGCGGGTTTGTGCCGGGTCGATGACGCCGTCGTCCCACAGCCGCGCACTGGAATAGTAGGGGTGGCCCTGGTGCTCGTACTGGTCGAGGATCGGCTGCTTGAGCCGGGCTTCGTCCTCGGCGCTGAACGCTGCGCCGGTGCGCTCGCTCTGTTCGCGTTTCACCTGCACCAGCACGCCTGCGGCCTGTTCGGCGCCCATCACGCCGATGCGCGCGTTGGGCCACATCCACAGCAGGCGCGGGTCGTAGGCGCGGCCGCACATGCCGTAGTTGCCGGCACCGAAACTGCCGCCGATGATCACCGTGAACTTCGGCACCTGGGCGCAGGCCACGGCGGTCACAAGCTTCGCGCCGTGCTTGGCGATGCCGCCTTCTTCGTATTTCTTGCCGACCATGAAGCCTGTGATGTTCTGCAGGAACAGCAGCGGAATGCCGCGCTGGCAGGCCAGCTCGATGAAGTGCGCGCCTTTTTGCGCCGCTTCCGCGAAGAGAATGCCGTTGTTGGCCAGGATGGCTATCGGGTAGCCATGCAGGTGGGCGAAGCCGCACACCAAGGTGGTGCCGAACAGCGCCTTGAACTCATCGAACACCGAGCCATCGACCAGCCGGGCGATCACTTCGCGCACGTCGAACGGCTGCTTGGGGTCGGCGGGCACCACGCCGTACAGCTCCTCGGCGTCGTACAGCGGCGCGATCGGCGCCTGGCATTGCAGCTTGCCGAGCTTGTGCCAGTTGAGGTTGGCAACGCTGCGCCGGGCCAGGGCCAGGGCGTGTTCGTCGTTGTCGGCATAATGGTCGGCCACGCCGCTGGTGCGGCAATGCACGTCGGCGCCGCCGAGCTCCTCGGCCGTGACCACCTCGCCGGTGGCAGCCTTCACCAGGGGCGGGCCGGCGAGGAAGATGGTCGCCTGCTGGCGCACCATGATCGCTTCGTCGGCCATGGCCGGCACGTAGGCGCCGCCTGCGGTGCACGAGCCCATCACCACGGCGATCTGCGGAATGCCCAGGGCGCTCATGTTGGCCTGGTTGAAGAATATGCGCCCGAAGTGTTCGCGGTCGGGGAACACCTCGTCCTGGCGCGGCAAGTTGGCGCCGCCGGAGTCCACCAGGTACAGGCATGGCAGGCGGTTCTGCAGGGCGATGGTTTGCGCGCGCAGATGTTTCTTGACGGTCAGCGGGTAGTACGAGCCGCCCTTCACCGTGGCGTCGTTGGCCACGATCATGCACTCGACGCCTTCGATGCGGCCGATGCCGGCGATCACGCCCGCAGCGGGTACGTCCTCGCCATACACCTCATGGGCGGCCAGTTGGCCGATCTCCAAAAATGGCGAGCCGGCATCGAGCAGCCGGTCGATACGCTCGCGCGGCAGCAGCTTGCCGCGCGAGGTGTGCCGCTCCTGGGCCTTGGGCCCGCCACCCTGGGCAATATGGGTGAGCAGGCCGCGCAGGGCCTGGACCTGTTCGAGCATGGCCGCGCTGTTGTTTTCGAATTCTGCCGAACGCGGGTTGATCTGGGAATGCAAGGTAGCCATGGCAACCGGTTCCTCGTATTCAGCGGGTTTCGTTGAACAGTTCGCGGCCGATCAGCATGCGGCGAATCTCGCTGGTGCCGGCACCGATCTCGTACAGCTTGGCGTCGCGCAGCAGGCGCCCGGCGGGGAATTCGTTGATGTAGCCGTTGCCGCCAAGAATCTGGATCGCCTCCAGGGCCATTTGCGTGGCGCGCTCGGCGGTATAGAGGATCACCCCGGCGGCGTCCTTGCGGGTGGTCTCGCCGCGGTCGCAGGCCTGGGCCACGGCGTACAGGTAGGCACGGCTGGCGTTGAGCTGGGTATACATGTCGGCGATCTTGCCCTGGATCAGCTGGAACTCGCCGATGCTCTGGCCGAACTGCTTACGGTCGTGGATGTACGGCACCACCAGGTCCATGCAGCTTTGCATGATGCCGGTGGGGCCGCCGGACAGCACCACGCGTTCGTAGTCCAGGCCGCTCATCAATACGCGTACGCCGCCGTTGAGCTGGCCAAGGATGTTTTCCTCGGGCACTTCAACGTCATCGAAGAACAGCTCGCAGGTGTTCGAGCCGCGCATGCCGAGCTTGTCGAACTTGTTGCTGCGGGTGAAGCCCTTCCAGTCGCGCTCGACGATGAACGCGGTGATGCCGTGGGGGCCCTTGTCCAGGTCGGTCTTGGCGTAGATCACGTAGGTGTTGGCGTCGGGGCCGTTGGTGATCCAGGTCTTGCTGCCGTTGAGCACGTAGTGGTCGCCGCGCTTGTCGGCACGCAGCTTCATCGACACCACGTCGGAGCCGGCATTGGGCTCGCTCATGGCCAGCGCGCCGATGTGCTCGCCGCTGATCAGCTTGGGCAAGTACTTGTGCTTCTGCTCAGGCGTGCCGTTGCGGTTGATCTGGTTGACGCACAGGTTGGAGTGGGCGCCGTAGGAGAGGGCGACCGAGGCCGAGCCGCGGCTGATTGAACGGCGCCAACAACTACCTCGGCGGCACCACCC
>NZ_JBNNVR010000139.1:0-9911 GCF_050280645.1 Pseudomonas sp. NPDC089554 | reverse complement strand
CTGGCCTGCTTCCTGGCCGCTGCGCGTTGTGGGTGCTTCATGCAGGCGGCACGCAGCCTTAACCTGGCGGCCCCGGTGCTACGCAAGAAGCTGTCGGGTAAGCAAGCCCTGGTGATCGGCTACGGCGACGTGGGCAAGGGCTCGGCCCAGGCGCGCCAGGAAGGCATGATCGTCAAGGTCACCGAAGTCGACCCGATCTGCGCCATGCAGGCCTGCATGGACGGCTTCGAAGTGGTTTCGCCGTTCAAGGATGGCATCAACACCGGCACCGAGGCGGGCATCAACACCGACCTGCTGGGCCGCATCGACCTGATCGTCACCACCACCGGTAACGTCAACGTCTGCGACGCCAACATGCTCAAGGCCCTGAAGAAGCGTGCCGTGGTCTGCAACATCGGCCACTTCGACAACGAGATCGACACCGCCTTCATGCGCAAGCACTGGGCCTGGGAAGAGGTCAAGCCACAGGTGCACAAGATCCACCGCACCGGCGCCGGCACCTTCGACCCGCAGAACGACGACTACCTGATCCTGCTGGCCGAAGGCCGCCTGGTGAACCTGGGCAACGCCACCGGCCACCCAAGCCGCATCATGGACGGCTCGTTCGCCAACCAGGTGCTGGCGCAGATCTTCCTGTTCGAGCAGAAGTTCGCCGAACTGCCAGCCGCCAAGAAAGCCGAGCGCCTGACCGTCGAAGTGCTGCCCAAGAAACTGGACGAAGAAGTGGCCCTGGAAATGGTTCGCGGCTTCGGCGGCGTAGTGACCCAGCTGACCTCGCAGCAGGCCGAGTACATCGGCGTACGCGTCGACGGCCCGTTCAAGCCGGACAGCTACCGCTACTAAGCGGCGTGCGCCGGGGCACCCGCCCTGGCGCCATTCGCTGTCACGACTGATCGACGCCCAAGCCAGGCCGGCCCACACCGCCCTGGCTTTTACTTGCAGCGCACCGCCCCAGGCGTACCGCTGAGGAACCAACGATGTCCCAAGAACGCCGTTACAGTTTCGAGTTCTTCCCCACCAAGACCGAGGCCGGCCATGAAAAGCTCATGACCGTCGCCCGTCAGTTGGCCACCTACAACCCCGACTTCTTCTCCTGTACCTACGGCGCCGGCGGCTCGACCCGCGACCGCACGCTGAACACCGTGCTGCAACTGGAAAACGAAGTGAAGATTCCTGCCGCGCCGCACCTGTCGTGCGTGGGCGACACCAAGGACGAGCTGCGTAGCCTGATCGCCGAGTACAAGGCCGCGGGCATCAAGCGCATCGTCGCCCTGCGCGGCGACCTGCCATCCGGCATGGGCATGGCCAGCGGCGAGCTGCGCTACGCCAACGACCTGGTCGAGTTCATCCGCCAGGAAAGCGGCGAGCACTTCCACCTGGAAGTCGCGGCCTACCCGGAAATGCACCCCCAGGCCCGCAATTTCGAAGACGACATCGCCAACTTCGTACGCAAGGTCAAGGCCGGTGCCGACAGCGCCATCACCCAATACTTCTTCAACGCCGACAGCTATTTCTACTTCGTCGAGCGCGTGCAGAAGCTGGGCGTGGACATTCCCGTGGTACCCGGCATCATGCCGATCACCAACTACAGCAAGCTGGCGCGTTTCTCCGACGCCTGCGGCGCCGAGATCCCACGCTGGATCCGCAAGCAGCTGGAAGCCTATGCCGACGACACCGCCAGCATCCAGGCCTTCGGCGAGGAAGTGATCACCCGCATGTGCGATGACCTGTTGCAAGGCGGCGCACCGGGCCTGCACTTCTATACCCTGAACCAGGCCGAGCCGAGCCTGGCGATCTGGAACAACCTGAAGCTGCCGCGCTAGACCTGCACGGCGAGGGCTTGCCCTCGCCTGCCTGCCCTCTTTTGGCGCAAAAACCGGCTACTGGCCATCACCCCGAAGACCGCGTACCCTCGCGTCATGCCCAACTTCGTCCGTTGCCTTTGCCTGCTGTTGCTCGTTTGCCTGAGCCCATTGGCCCAGGCCGAACGACTGCGCCTGGTCAGCGACGAATGGGCGCCCTACCTCTACCAGGTCAATGGCCGCCCGGCCGGTATCGACTACGAAGTCACCAACGAGGTGTTCCGCCGCCTCGGGCTGGAGGTGGACTGGGAGTTCATGCCGTGGAAGCGCTGCCTGGCGGCAGTCGAGCAGGGCCTGGCCGATGGCGTGATGGACATCTTCGACATCGATTCACGCAAGCCCTACATGATCTTCCCGGACGAGCCCATGTCCACCGTGGAGTTCGTGCTGTTCCAGGCCACGGCCCGGCCGCACGCCATCAAGCGGCTGGAAGACCTCGCCGGCCTCACCGTTGGTACCTCGCCCGGCTACTTCTACGGCAAGCCATTCAATGACTCCCCACTGTTTCGCCGGGAAGCCGCGCCCACCCATGAAGCCAATTTCGGCAAACTGCTGCTGGGCCGAGTCGATGTGCTGGTCACCGACCGCCGGGTGGGGCGCTACCTGAGCCGGCAGCTAGGGCTGGTGGGCAAGGTCGACGAACTGGCGCTGGTCATCGACCGCCAGCCGCAGTACCTGGGCCTGGCGCGCAAGCCCGGCCGTGAGCAGTTGGCCGTCGCGTTCTCCAAGGCCCTGCGGCAGTTCAAGACGGAACCGGCGTTCGCTGCGATCGTGGCGCGCTATGAAAACGGCATCGACGAATTTCCTGCCGCCGTTGAGCAGCAGGATCGCAGCACACCGCGATAGCTCTGTTATACTCGGGCCTTCCCGCCCGGCTCACGCCCGGACGCTCGGCCTCGCAACAGGCATCTCGACCAGCAGCGCAGCACCTCCGGTGCCCGCCCGCCGCCTCCCGGATGCGCAGTGTAAGCCCAGCTGGACCGGACGCGATCGCACCCCTCAGGTGCCCGTCGCGCCAGGCAGAACATCCCACAGGGCCCAGCCCCCACGAGAACAGGATCGCCCATGTCCTTTGCTTCCCTCGGTCTCTCCGAGGCACTTGTCCGCGCTATCGAGGCAGCGGGCTACACCCAGCCTACCCCGGTGCAACAGCGGGCCATTCCCGCCGTGTTGCAAGGCCGCGACCTGATGGTCGCCGCCCAGACAGGTACTGGTAAAACCGGCGGCTTCGCCCTGCCGATCCTCGAGCGCCTGTTCCCGGGCGGCCACCCTGACAAATCCCAGCGCCACGGCCCGCGCCAGCCGCGGGTCCTGGTACTGACCCCGACCCGCGAGCTGGCGGCCCAGGTGCACGACAGCTTCAAGGTCTACGCCCGCGACCTGCACTTCGTCAGCGCCTGCATCTTCGGCGGTGTCGGCATGAACCCGCAGATCCAGGCCATGGCCAAGGGCGTCGACGTGCTGGTGGCCTGCCCCGGCCGCCTGCTGGACCTCGCCGGCCAAGGCAGCGTCGACTTGTCCAAGGTGGAAATCCTGGTACTCGACGAAGCCGACCGCATGCTCGACATGGGCTTCATCCACGATGTGAAGAAGGTCCTCTCGCGGCTGCCGACCAAGCGCCAGAACCTGCTGTTCTCGGCGACCTTCTCCAAGGACATCACCGACCTCGCCGACAAGCTGCTGCACAACCCCGAGCGCATCGAGGTGACGCCGCCGAACACCACCGTCGAGCGTATCGAGCAGCGTGTGTACCGCCTGGCCGCCAGCCACAAGCGTGCATTGCTGGCCCACCTGATCACCCTGGGCGCTTGGGAACAGGTGCTGGTGTTCACCCGCACCAAGCACGGCGCCAACCGCCTGGCCGAGTACCTCGAGAAGCACGGCCTGACTGCCGCGGCGATCCACGGCAACAAGAGCCAGAACGCCCGTACCAAGGCCCTGGCCGACTTCAAGGCCAACAGCGTGCGCGTGCTGGTCGCCACCGACATCGCCGCCCGTGGCCTGGACATCGACCAACTGCCACATGTGGTCAACTTCGAGCTGCCCAATGTCGAGGAAGACTACGTCCACCGCATCGGCCGTACCGGCCGCGCGGGTCGTTCGGGCGAGGCCATCTCGCTGGTGGCCCCGGATGAAGAAAAGCTGCTCAAGAGCATCGAGCGCGTCACCCGCCAGAAGATCCCGGATGGCGACCTGATGGGCTTCGATGCCTCGCAGGTAGAAGCCGAGAAGCCGGAAGTGCGCGAACGCCAGCAGAACAACGGCCGCGGTGGCCGTAACCAGCAGGCGCGCGGTGAAGGCAAGGAAGGCAGCGGCGGTCGTAAAGACAAGGGCAAGGACAAAGGCAAGGCCAAGCAGCAGGCCGCCGACAAGCCCAACGACGGCGACAAGGCCGGCGACAAACCGCAACAGAAGCAGAAACAGCAGCCCAACAAGCAGCGTGAACGCAAGCCACGCCAACAGCAGGCTGCGCAGGGCCAGGGCAACGCGCCCAAGCCTGCGGCCGATCGCGACCCAGAAGAGTTCCTGGATGACGACGTGGACAACTTCGGCAACCGCGCCGACTACGTAAGCCCCTATCAGAACGCCAAGGGCCAGGGCCGCAACCGTCGCCCGGCAGGCAATGGCGGGCAGGGCCAGGCGCAAGGTCAGGGTCAGGGCCAACGCAATGGCGGTGGTCAGGGTCGTAGCAACGGCGGCGGCCAACGTCAGGGCCAAAACCAAGGTTCCGGCGAGAAGCGTGCGCGCAATGGCGGCAGCAACAATGGCGGTGGTCGCCGCGATGGCAACGCTGGTCGTGGCCGCGCCAACGGCCGTGACGACAGCGCCCGGCAGGAACCAGCAGTGCGTAACCCGCGCGACTCTCAGCCTGCGCCGGTGATCATCCGCAAGGAATCCAAGCTCGACCGTTACCCAACGCCTGAGCAGTTGGACGACCTGCCGAGCCGCCCGCGTGGCGAACGCCCGGCCCTGCTGACCCGCAAGGGTTCGTAAGGCCCGCAGCAACGAAAACGCCGCCCGATTGGGCGGCGTTTTCGTTTGTATCGGCACAGAAGCTGGAGCCGTTGCGCGGCCCCAACCAGATTACTTCTGCTTGATACCTTCGATGCTGATGTCCAGGTCCAGGGTCTGGGAAGTCGCACCTGGGCCCTTGATGCCGAAGTCACCCAGGGTCAGGGTGGTCTTGGCATTGAAGCCAGCGCGCTCACCGCCCCATGGGTCCTTGCCTTCGCCGTTAAACACCGCCTTGAAGGTGACCGGCTTGGTCACGCCATGCAGGGTCAGGTCGCCGGTCACATCGGCAGTCTTGTCGCCGGTCGACTTGACGCTGGTGGAAACGAACTTGGCATCCGGATATTTCTTCACGTCCAGGAAGTCGGCGCTGGCGATGTGCTTGTCACGCTCGGCATGGTTCGACCACAGGCTGGCGGTCTTCAGGTCGACGTTGATCTTGCTGGCTTCAGGCTTGGCGCTGTCCCAGGTGAAGTTACCGTCGAAGTCCCTGAAGGTACCGTGGATGAAGCTGTAGCCCAGGTGGCTGATCTTCCAGTCGACGAAGGCGTGCTGGCCTTCCTTGTCGATCTTGTAGTCGGCGGCCATGGCCTGGCCGGCGGTAAACAGTGCGGTACCGAGCGCCAGAGCGGCAAAAGTCTTTTTCAACATCGTTACTTCCTTCCGTTGCGATTTGAGGTTGAGAGTCAAGCTTTGCGGCCCAGCATGCGAATGAGGGTCGCGTCACGGTCGATGAAATGGTGCTTGAGTGCTGCCAAGGCGTGCAGGCCTGCGAAAATCACCAGCCCCCATGCCAGGTAGAAGTGGACCTCCCCAGCAACGTCCGCCTGGTCGGGCAGGTTGCTGAGCAGTGCCGGTACTTCGAACAAGCCGAACACGGGAATACCCGCGCCATCGGCGGTAGAAATCAGGTAGCCGGCGATCATCACTGCGAAAAGGCCCAGGTACAGCGCCAGGTGCCCGAGCTTGGCCGCCAGGCGCGTTAGCGCGCCATGGTTGGCCGGTGCTGGCGGAGGCGGGCTGACGAAACGCCAGAGCAGGCGCAGCAGCATAGCGCCCATCAACACCAGGCCGATGCTCTTGTGCAAGTCTGGGCCGGCCTTGCGCCAGGGGTCGTAGTAGTCGAGGCTGACCATCCACAGGCCCAGGGCGAACAACCCGAATACCGCCAAGGCCACGCCCCAATGCAGGACCATGCTGATCAAGCCGTAGCGAGAAGCTGAGTTGCGCAATTGCATGGTGACCTGATTCCCCGTGAAAGCTGAGCTAAGAGTAGCGTGTAAAACATCGAATAAAAGCTTAAAAAGCCGCTTCTTATTATCGGAAAAGCCGATAGCTTAGTGTGCGTAAGCTCAATTAAGGAAACATTAAGATAGACAAGAGGGAAAGCTTTGCCAGGAAGGGCTTCTTCGCGGCAGTCCGCCGCGAAGAAGTTGAAGCAGGTACTGAACCTTACCCAGTTTTAGCCTGGGTATTGTTGGCCGGCTTCTTGACCGGTTCGGCTTTCTTCACCGGCGCGGGCTTTTGCGCCTGCTTGGCATCGGGTTTGTGCGTCGCGGCAGGCTTTGCAGGCTCGGCTTTCACCGGCGGCGCCTTCACCGGCTCTGGCTTGACCGCTGGCGCAGGCGCCGCAGCGGCAGGTGCTGGCGCTTCTGTCTTGGCCACCGGCTCGATCTTGGCTGGGGCCTTCTCTTCGGCGCCGAACAGGCGCGAGAAGAAGCCCGGCTTGTCATCCTGCTTGGCGGCCTCCTCCTTCACAGGCTCCTTGGCCGGTGACTTTTCAGCCTTGTCGGATGAACCACCGAACATGTTCGAGAAGAACCCGCCCTTGTCCTTCGCCGCCACGGCGCCCGCCGCCGCACCCGCCGCTGCCGCCGCTACAGGCGCCGCCTTGGCCGGGTCGAACGACTTGCCGGCAGCCAGGTCCTGCACCTGACTGGCGGCGCGCTGGCCGCTGCGCAGGGCGCCCTCCAGGGTGCCGGGGTACAGCGCATCGGTGTGCTCGCCGGCAAAGGCGATACGTTGCACCGGCTGCTCCCACAGGCGCCAGTACTTGCTGATCTGCCCTGGGCCATAGGCCAGGTACGCACCGCCCATGCCAGCGTCAGTGCTGTAGCGACGCACCTCGTACCCGGTGAACGCTCCCCGCGCCTGCGGGTAGAAGGCATGCAGGCGGATCAACACCTGGTCGACCATCTGCTTGTCGCCGAATGCCTGCAACAGCCGCGCATTGTCGCCGGAAAGGTTGACCACCACGTTGGCGCCGCCCTTCAGAGCCGGTTCGATCCACAGCATGCCCAGCCCAGTGTTGCTGAAGATCTCGCCAGACATCCGCGCGCGGCTCTCCCACACCGGGGTCTTGAACTTCAGCATCAGTTGGTCGCGCCAGCCGTAGTTGGTGCCCTTGAGCGCCGCCAGGTGCTTGGGGTCCAGCCCCGGGGTGATCTGGATCTTGGCCAAGGCCCGCAGCGGCACGGCCAGCACCAGGTAGTCCGCCGTGTAGCCGACGGCGCCGACCTTGACGGTAACGCCATCCTTGTCCTGCACGATGGCCGACACTGGCGAGCTGGTCTTGAGGGTCTTGAGATGCTTGACGAAAGCCTGGGCCAACACCGGGCTGCCACCGGGCAGGCGCGCGGCGCGCAGATCGCGGTCGCCGACGCCACGGTACACGCGGCTCTGCTGGGCGAAATACAGCAACGACAGGCGCGAAGGCTCGTCGTAGCGGCTGCGGATCTGCTGGTTGACCAATTGCCGGGCAGTGGCTGGCAGTTGCAGCTTGTCGAGCCAGGTGGAGACGTTGATCTGGTCGAGGGCGAACAACGTGCTGTTGGCGGCCGGGTTGAGCGGGTCGTCGATGGAGCGGGCGAGGTCGTCGAGCGTCTTCTCGTAGCGCTTGATCGCTTCGGCGGTAGTCGGCTGCTTGGTGGCAAGGTCGGTGGCGCTGAAATATTCGCCATCGATCAGGTAGCCAGGCGTACGCACGAACTCGGGCGCAGGCAGTGTTTCAAGCTTGAAACGCTCCAGGTACTGGGTGAGCACCGGCTGGGTCTTGCTGTTGCCGATCCACTCGCTGGTGGCCAGGCCCGAACGCCCGCCCATGCCGGCCTTGGCTTCCAGCAAAGTCACCTGCCAGCCCTTGGCCTGTAGCTCGTAGGCGGCCGTAAGGCCTGCCAGGCCGCCGCCGACCACGATTGCCGTGGGGGGCTTGTCCTTGGCGAGCGCGGCGCCGCTGGACACACCAATCAATACCAACGCGCACAGGCGCACCCAAGCAGCAGCCATGTCGGCAGACTCCGGAAAAAGAACGAAAAAGGGGAAGGAATACCCCGGGGAAGATGCGTTAAGAATACGTCAGGTCTGGAGGGGCTGCCAGCACAGCGCTATCAAGTGCCTCGCCTGGCTAGAGTTTTAGCCTCTGCGTGCTCAGATAAGACAAGGGGAAGGTTGTCCCCAAGGGTGGCTTTGCTTAGGCTTGTGCCGTCCTACCTGCCACACCCTCCAGGAGAAGTTGCCCATGGGCCTCAATCAACAGTGGATGCAGCGCGACCTCAAGGTCTTGTGGCACCCCTGCACGCAGATGAAAGACCACGAGCAGCTGCCGCTGATTCCGATCAAGCGCGGCGAGGGTGTGTGGCTGGAAGACTTCGAGGGCAAGCGCTACCTGGATGCCGTCAGTTCCTGGTGGGTCAACGTGTTCGGCCACGCCAACCCGCGCATCAACCAGCGCATCAAGGACCAGGTCGACCAGCTCGAGCATGTGATCCTGGCGGGCTTCAGCCACCAGCCGGTGATCGAGCTGTCCGAGCGCCTGGTGGCCATGACCCCCGCCGGCCTCGAGCGGGTGTTCTACGCCGACAACGGCTCGTCGTGCATCGAAGTGGCGCTGAAGATGAGCTTCCACTACTGGCAGAACTTGGGCCAGCCGCAGAAGAAGCGTTTCGTCACCCTCACCAACAGCTACCACGGCGAAACCATCGCGGCGATGTCGGTGGGCGATGTGCCGCTGTTCACCGAGACCTACAAGGCGCTGCTGCTCGACACGATCAAGGTGCCCAGCCCGGATTGCTACCTGCGCCCGGAAGGCATGGGCTGGGAAGAACACTCACGCACTATGTTCGCCGCCATGGAGCAGACCCTGGCCGAACACCACGCCACCCTTGCCGCCGTGATCGTCGAGCCGCTGATCCAGGGCGCTGGCGGCATGCGCATGTACCACCCGGTGTACCTCAAGCTGCTGCGCGAAGCCTGCGACCGCTATGGCGTGCACCTGATCCACGACGAAATCGCCGTGGGCTTCGGCCGCACCGGCACGATGTTCGCCTGCGAACAAGCCGGTATCCGCCCCGACTTCCTGTGCCTGTCCAAGGCCCTGACCGGCGGCTACCTGCCGCTGGCCGCCTGCCTGACCACCGATGAGGTATACCAGGCGTTCTACGACGACTACCCGACCCTGCGCGCCTTCCTCCATTCGCACAGCTACACCGGCAACCCGCTGGCCTGCGCCGCAGCCCTGGCGACGCTGGATATCTTCGAACAGGACAACGTGATCGAGGCCAACAAGGCGCTGTCGGCGCGCATGGCCAGTGCCACCGCGCACCTGGTCGAGCACCCGCACGTGGCCGAGGTGCGCCAGACCGGCATGGCGTTGGCTATCGAGATGGTTCAGGACAAAGCCACCAAGGCCGCCTACCCGTGGCAGGAACGCCGGGGCCTGAAGGTGTTCGAACATGCCCTTACCCGTGGCGCTCTACTGCGCCCGCTGGGCAGCGTGGTGTACTTCCTGCCGCCTTACGTGATTACGCCGGAGCAGATCGACTTCCTGGCCGAGGTGGCCACCGAAGGTATCGATATCGCCACGCGCAGCAGCGTCAGCGTGGCCGTGCCGGCCGACTTCCACCCCGATTTTCGCGACCCGGGCTAAGACCCTGTAGCTCACGCCTTACCCTGTAGGAGCGGGCTTGCCCGCGAACACCGGCGCAGCCGGTGCCATACACCGCGGTGCCTGCTGCGGGGGCAAGCCCGCTCCTACAGGGC
>NZ_JBNNVR010000138.1:0-9992 GCF_050280645.1 Pseudomonas sp. NPDC089554 | reverse complement strand
CTCGGGAGGCGGCGCCTGTGGACCCTGCTCAACCCCAAGGTGAAGAAGCGCCTGCAAAGCCTGGCCGAGGAAATGGGCGACAAACAGCCCTTCGCGCCCTATGTGCTGATCGAAGCCATCGGCGCCCGTGACTACCCCGTGGTCCAGAACGGCATCCTGTTGATCGCCTGCCTGGTGATCCTGGTCAACTTCGTCGTGGATATCCTCTACGGCCTGGCCAACCCACGCATCCGTCATCAGCGCTGAGGTCTTCGCCATGACAAGCCCAATTCCCAATGCTGTAACCCAGGCCCCGGCGGCCGACCAAAGCCTGCTCTACCCCTCCCCGTACAAGGAGTTCTGGCACGCCTTCTCGCGCAACAAAGGCGCGGTGGCGGGCCTGGCCTTCATGGTGGTGATCGTGTTCTGCGCGCTGTTCGCCCCATGGGTGGCGCCGCACAACCCGAGCGAGCAATACCGCGACTTCCTGCTCACCCCACCGGTGTGGCTCGAAGGCGGCACCTGGCAGTTCATCCTCGGCACCGACGAGCTGGGCCGTGACCTGCTGTCGCGCCTGATCCAGGGCGCGCGCCTGTCGCTGCTGATCGGCCTTTCTTCGGTGGTGATGTCGCTGATTCCCGGCATCCTGCTGGGCCTGTTCGCCGGGTTCTTCCCGCGCCTGCTCGGCCCTTCGATCATGCGCCTGATGGACGTGATGCTGGCCCTGCCCTCGCTGCTGCTGGCCGTGGCCATCGTCGCCATCCTCGGCCCTGGCCTGATCAACACCGTGATCGCCATTGCCGTGGTCTCGCTGCCCTCCTACGTGCGCCTGACCCGCGCTGCGGTGATGGGCGAGCTGCACCGCGACTACGTGACCGCCGCACGCCTGGCCGGTGCCAGCCTGCCGCGGCTGATGTTCATCACCGTGCTGCCCAACTGCATGGCGCCGCTGATCGTGCAGGCGACCTTGAGCTTCTCCTCGGCGATCCTCGACGCCGCCGCCCTGGGCTTCCTGGGCCTTGGCGTGCAGCCGCCGACCCCTGAGTGGGGCACCATGCTGGCCTCGGCCCGCGACTACATCGAACGTGCCTGGTGGGTGGTGAGCCTGCCTGGCCTGACCATCTTGCTCAGTGTGCTGGCAATCAACCTGATGGGCGACGGGCTGCGCGATGCGCTGGACCCGAAACTCAAGAACGCCGCCTGAGGAGAACGCCATGTCACTGTTGCAGATCAACAACCTGAACGTGCGCTTCGGCGACGCCAATGCCGTGCCGGTGGTCGATGGCCTCGACCTGTCGGTGGATGCCGGTGAAATCCTGGCCATCGTCGGCGAGTCCGGCTCCGGCAAGTCGGTGACCATGATGGCCCTGATGGGCCTGATCGACGCCCCCGGGCGCATCACCGCCGACGTGCTCAATTTCGACGGCACCGACATGCTCAAGCTCAGCGGCCGCCAGCGCCGCAAGGTGGTGGGCAAGGACATCGCCATGGTCTTCCAGGACCCGATGACCGCCCTGAACCCCAGCTACACCGTGGGCTACCAGATCGAGGAAGTGCTGCGCCAGCACCTGGGTCTGAAGGGCAAGGCCGCGCGCCAGCGCGCGCTCGAGCTGCTCAAGAAGGTGGAAATCCCGGCTGCCGAAAGCCGCCTGGACGCCTACCCGCACCAACTCTCCGGCGGCATGAGCCAGCGCGTGGCGATCGCCATGGCCATCGCGGGCGAGCCCAAGCTGCTGATCGCCGACGAGCCGACCACCGCGCTGGACGTAACCATCCAGGCGCAGATCATGGAGCTGCTGGTGAACCTGCAGAAAGAGCGCAACATGGCGCTCATCCTGATCACCCACGACCTGGCCGTGGTCGCCGAGACCGCCAAGCGCGTCTGCGTGATGTACGCCGGCCAAGCCGTGGAAGTGGGCCAGGTGCCGGAACTGTTCGACATTCCCGCGCACCCGTACAGCGAAGCGTTGCTGGCGGCGATCCCCGAGCACAGCGTCGGCGCCGAGCGCCTGGCGACCTTGCCCGGCATCGTGCCTGGCCGCTACGACCGCCCGCAGGGCTGCCTGCTGTCGCCGCGTTGCCCCTACGTGCAGGACAGCTGCCGCCGGCAGCGCCCGGCCCTCGATCCCCAGGCCCATAGCCTGGTGCGTTGCTTCTATCCGTTGAACCAGGAGGTGGCGTGATGACTGTCGTTCTGTCCGCCCGTGAACTGACCCGTCACTACGAAGTCTCCCGCGGCCTGTTCAAGGGCCATGCACTGGTACGCGCACTCAATGGCGTGTCGTTCGAACTGGAGGCCGGCAAGACCCTGGCCGTGGTCGGCGAGTCCGGCTGCGGCAAGTCCACCCTGGCCCGCGCCCTGACGTTGATCGAGGAACCATCCTCCGGCTCGTTGCAGATCGCCGGGCATGAGGTCAAGGGCGCCGACAAGGCCCAGCGCAAGCAGCTGCGCCGCGACGTACAGATGGTCTTCCAGAGCCCCTACGCCTCGCTCAACCCACGCCAGAAGATCGGCGACCAGTTGGCCGAGCCGCTGCTGATCAACACCTCGCTGAGCAAGGCCGAGCGCCGCGAGAAAGTGCAGAAGATGATGCAGCAGGTGGGCCTGCGCCCCGAGCATTACCACCGCTACCCGCACATGTTCTCGGGTGGCCAGCGCCAACGTATCGCCCTGGCCCGGGCGATGATGCTGCAACCGAAGGTGCTGGTGGCGGATGAACCGACCTCGGCGTTGGACGTGTCGATCCAGGCGCAGGTGCTGAACCTGTTCATGGACCTGCAAAAAGAGTTCAACACCGCCTATGTGTTCATCTCCCACAACCTGGCGGTGGTGCGGCATGTGGCCGACCAGGTGCTGGTGATGTACCTGGGCCGCCCGGCGGAAATGGGGCCCAAGGAAGACATCTACGAAAAGCCCCTGCACCCGTACACCCAGGCGCTGCTGTCGGCCACCCCGGCGATCCACCCGGACCCGCTGAAGCCGAAGATCCGCATTGCCGGTGAACTGCCCAACCCGCTCAACCCGCCGGATGGCTGTGCCTTCCACAAGCGTTGCCCGTATGCCACCGAACGTTGCGCCAAGGACATTCCAGCGCTGCGTGCGGTGGGGACGCGGCAGGTGGCGTGTCATTACGCTGAGCAGTTCCTCTAAAAAGCTTCGCGGCGGTTCGGCGCCCCGACAAGCCCGCTCCTACAGGTAACGCATAACCCTGTAGGAGCGGGCTTGCCCGCGAAGGGCCGCAAAGCGGCCCCAATTAACCAGCCTTATCCCAGAATGATCGGCCGTGCCTTACCAAGGTTGGCCGCCAACTCAACCCGGCTCTGCCGCTCCTGCTTCCAAGCCGGTTGCCCCGGCGCATTGCGCCACGACTCGCTCAGCGGGCTGTGGTCGACCGCATCGAAACCGAATTGGTCATACAGCCGCGTGACCAACGCCACCGCTTCCGGATAATCACTCGACACCGACAACGCCAAACGCTCCGGGGAACCCGCCGGCCTACCCCACAGGTTGATACGCGGAGCCTGGATATGGGTGAAGGCCTTGACCACCTTGGACGTGGGCAGGTGCTCCTGACGCAACTCGTGCACCGTCTTCTCGCCCGAGTCGACCATCGGGTAATGACCGTCGCGCCAGATCATGTAGTTGTTGGTATCGATCACCACCTTCCCGGCCAGCGCCTCGACAGGCATGTCGTTGGCCAACTTCAGCGCCACCGCCACCACCACGAAATCCCCCGCCTCGGCCACTTCGGCAGCGGTTGCTGCACGGGCTGCCGGGCCGAGCTGGGCAACCAGCTGGGTCAAGGTTTCAGGGCCGCGCGAGTTGGCGATGACCACGTCATAGCCGCAAGCGATGGCCGCACGGGCAAGCTCGCTGCCGACCTCGCCCGCGCCGATGATGCCGATAGTCGTCATCAGATACCCAGGCCGCCGGCCACGTCGATCACACCACCCGTGGTGTAGCCGCCGTTCGGGCCAACCAGGAAGCTGACGGTCGCGGCCACTTCTTCAAGGGTGGCGATGCGGCGAATCGGGTGCAGGTCCAGCAATGGCGCAGGCACACCATCGCCCAACACCTCTGCGGCCATGTCGGTGGGCATCACACCCGGCTGGACGACGTTGACCGTGATATTGCGACCACCCAGGTCACGCGCCACACCTCTGGCGTAACCGATGAGCGCCGCCTTGGTGCCCGCGTAGTCCGCAGCACCTGGGAACGGCACGCGGGTGCCCAGCAGCGAGCCGATGAAGATGATGCGGCCACCATCGGACAGCACCGGTGCGACAGCGCGGGTGGTGGCAACGGTGCCCAGCACGTTGACCTGCCACTGGCGGTCGAGGTTGACGATGTCCAGTTGCGGGTCGTCGACGGTCTTGCCTTGCACCGCGATGGCGGCGTTGGCCACCAGGATGTCGAGCTTGCCGAAGTGCGCCAGCACCTGCTCGACCAAAGGCTTGGCCGCAGCGGTGTCGGCCTGGTCGCTCTGGATGGCGATCGCGCGCACGCCCTTGGCCTTGAGGGTTTCGACAACGGCATCGGCCTTCTCGGCCGATGCAACATAGCTGATCGCGACATCAGCGCCTTGTTCTGCGAACGCCTGCGCAATGACCGCTCCCAGCCCACGCGATCCGCCGGTGACCAGCGCCACCTTGCCCGACAATGCCTTCTGCATGAAAAAACCTCACAGTGAATGATTGCGCCTTCCTTAAAGGGCGCGAATATTTATGTGCCATTCGACACATTAATAAACTGTAAGAGCGCAGCAGGGGCCTGTCAAAGCATTTTGAAACGATCAACACATAAATAGCGAAAGGGCCGCATCGCGGCCCTCTCGACTCATTTCATGAAGTCAGTGCATGAAGAACCAGATCAGGATGATCACTGGAATCGGCACACCAATCATCCACAGCAGTATCGAGCGCATGATGCTTCTCCTTGTTCGAGGGCTGTGAAGGTCGTTGCACCCTGCATGCCAAATGTCACAAAAAATTACATTGAACAAAAACAATCGGTTAGTCGATATTCCACCTCCAGCAACCGTGCAAATTGCCGGATCGACCTGATCTGGGCGGGTGTTGTGCAATCCTCGTTCTTGTCACTGCGCCTCAGCCCGAGGCACTATTTCGCCATGACCGCCACCACCCTCCCCGACGGCCCCGAGCAGACCCCGCTTACCGCCGACACCGTGCTGCGCTACCACCTGTGCTGGAAGCATCGCGACCTGGACGGGGTAATGGCGCTGTACCACCCGGACGTGCAGTACCACGACTTCTTCCAGAACCGCGTGCTCGGCTACCGCGAGCTGCGCGACTACGTGAAGGCCTGCCTGCCCCATGAGGCTGGCGAGGACATCGTTCACAGCGACCGCATTCGCATCGACGGCTGCACCGCGTTCATCCAGTACCAGGTCACTGTGCAAGGCGGCGATGGCCTGGTGGCGTTCCAGTCCAGCGAGGCGATCACCGTCAAGGACGGCCTGATCTGGCGGGTCAACGAATACGCCACCCTGGTACGCCAGCCCGCACGCGGCGCACGTAGCGACGGCCCGCGCCCGGCCACCAGCCGCCTGGGCCTGTCACCGCGCCAGCTGAGCACCATGGCCCAGGACCTGGAGCACTACTTCCAGCGCCAGCGCCCTTACCTCGACCCGGAACTCGACCTGCAACAGGTGGCCAAGGACAGTGGCTACAGCCGCAACCAGATCTCCTACCTGCTCAACCAGGTGCTTGGGCAAAGCTTCTACCGCTACGTCAACCAGGCCCGCCTGCAACACCTGCTGGCCTGCCTCGACGACCACAGCGCCAGCAAACCGGTCGACGCGCTGGCCTTCGATGCCGGGTTCAATTCGCTGTCGGCGTTCTACAAGTGCTTTCGCGAACACACCGGGCTTTCGCCCAAGGCCTACGTAAAGCAGGTTTCTCTGCGTGCACGCACGTAAGACAAGCCCCCCGCACCGCCACTAGCATCGAACCCAGACCTTACGCGGATGTGGGAGCAGTACCGATGCAAGCCTGGCGCACGATCAGCCTGTGGATGGACCAGCTCGACGAGCCCCTCGACGCCCGCCCGGCGCTGGAGCAGGACCTGGACGTCGACGTGTGCATCATCGGCGCTGGCTACACGGGCCTGTGGACCGCCTACTACCTCAAGCGCCAGGCGCCGCACCTGCGCATCGCCATTGTCGAAGCACAGACCGCAGGCTTCGGCGCCTCTGGCCGCAACGGCGGCTGGCTGATGGGCAACCTGCTCGGAGAAGACCGCCTGCTGGCCACCCTCTCGCCCCAGCAGCGCCGCGCCAGCGTCGACCTGCTGCATGGCATTCCCGACGAAGTCCACGCCGTGCTGCAACGCGAAAACCTGGACTGCGACTACCGCAAGAGCGGCGTTCTCTATTGCGCCGCGCGCTACCCGGAGCAAGAGCGCAACCTGCGCGCCTACCTCGACGACCTGTACCGCCAGGGCATGAACGCAGACGACTACCGCTGGCTCAAGCCCGAGCAACTGGCCGGGCAACTGCGCGTCGCCAATGCCTATGGCGCGGTGTTCAGCCCGCACGTCGCCACCCTCAACCCGGCCAAGCTAGTGCGCGGCCTGGCGCGGGCGGTGGAAAACCTGGGCGTGCCGATCTTCGAAAACACCCCGGCTCTCGACTGGCAAACCGGCAATGTGCGCACCGCCAACGCCAGCGTGCGCTGCCAATGGGTAGTGCCGGCGGTGGAAGGCTATGCCACCAGCTTGCCGCCGCTGGGCCGTCACCAATTGCCGGTGCAGAGCCTGCTGGTGGCCACCGAGCCGCTGCCTGAATCCGCCTGGGAGCAGATCGGCCTGAGCCAGGGCCAGGCCTTCAGCGAAGGCAGCCGGCAGGTCACCTACGGCCAGCGCACCGCTGACAACCGCCTGGTGTTCGGTGCCCGCGGCAGCTACCGGTTCGGCGGGCGCCTGCGCGAAGACTTCAGCCTCAGCGACAGCGAAATCGAGCTGCGCCGCTACCTGTTCGGCGAGCTGTTCCCGCACCTCAAGCAGGTACGCATCACCCACTCCTGGGGCGGCAACCTAGGCATGGCCCGGCGCTTTCGCCCACACATGCTGTGCGACCGCCAGCGCGGCCTGGCCGTGGCCGGCGGCTACGGCGGCGAAGGCGTCGGCGCCAGCAACCTGGGTGGACGCACCCTGGCCGCATTGATCCTCGGCCAGCACAACGAACTCACCGCACAGCCCTGGGTGCACGACAACCGCCCGCTGTCGAGCCTGGCCAGCTGGCCGCCGGAGCCCTGCCGCTGGCTGGGCTACAACGCGATCATCCAAAGCTTCGTGCACGAAGACCGCACCCTCGCCAACCCCGGCAGCGCGCCCTGGCGTCGACGCCTGGCCAGCGGCCTGGCCGACTTCATGGAAGGCTTCATGCACTGACTCCACCCCTTACACGAGACGCCAATGGCCATGAGCATCACCCAGTTCAAGCACACAGAAAGCGCCACCCTGGACACCTCCAATCCAGTCGCCGTGCCCCTTGGAAAGCCCGTCGCGGTCACGTCGGTCACCTGCGTCGAGCGCAGCGATGGCGTAGAGACTGGCATCTGGGAATGCACCCCAGGGCGCTGGCGCCGGCAGATCGTGCAACAGGAGTTCTGCCACTTCATCAAGGGCCGCTGCACCTTCACCCCCGACGGTGGCGAGCCCCTGCACATAGAAGCCGGAGACGCATTGATGCTACCGGCCAACAGCACCGGCATCTGGGATATCCACGAGACGGTGCGCAAGACCTACGTACTGATTTTCTGATCCGCTGATCGTCTGCCGCCTTTGATAACAACACTCACAGCAAGGTAAACCGGACATGCGCACCCTCCTCATCGCCCCACTGATGCTGGCCGCCTGCGTGGCCAACGCCGCCGACACGGTGAAGATCTACAACTGGTCCAGCTACATCGCACCGGACACCCTGAAGAACTTCCAGCAGGCCACCGGCATCACCCCGACCTACGACGTGTACGACAGCAACGAAACACTCGACGGCAAGCTGATGACCGGTAACTCCGGGTACGACGTGGTGTTCCCGTCCAACCATTTCATGGCCCGGCAGATCCAGGGCAAGGCCCTGAAGAAGCTCGACAAGAGCCAGCTGCCGAACTGGCAAAACCTCGACCCCCGCCTGCTCAAGGTGCTGGAGGTGAACGACCCGGGCAACGAGCATGGTTTCCCGTACCTGTGGGGCAGCACCGGCATCGGCTACAACATCGACAAGGTCAAGGCAGCACTCGGCGCCGATGCCCCGGTCGATTCCTGGGACCTGATCTTCAAGCCCGAGTACCTGAGCAAGCTCAAGAGCTGTGGCGTGGCAGTGCTGGACAACGGCCCGGAACTGCTGCCGATCGCCCTGAATTACCTGGGCCTGCCACACCACAGCAAGAACCCCGAGGACTACGAAAAGGCCAAGGCGCTACTGATGCAGGCGCGGCCGAACATCGCCTACTTCCATTCCTCGAAGTACACCGGCGACCTGGCCAATGGCGATGTGTGCGTGGTGGTGGGGTTCTCGGGCGATGTGTTGCAGGCCAAGAACCGCGCAGAAGAGGCGAAGAATGGCGTGAAGGTGGGCTATTCGATTCCCAAGGAAGGGGCGCCGCTGTGGTTCGACATGGTCGCCATGCCGGCCGATGCACCTGACGAGAAGGCGGGCTACGCCTACATGAACTACCTGTTGCAGCCTGAGGTGATGGCCAACATCAGCAACTCGGTGCAGTACGCCAATGGCAACCTGAAGGCCGATGCGTTGGTGGACCCGGCGATGAAAGCCAACACCATGATCTATCCGAACCAGGATGTGATGGGCAAGCTGTTCACCCTGGAGGCCATGCCGGCGAAGATCGACCGCCTGCGTACGCGCATCTGGACCAGTATCAAATCCGGAAGCTGATGTAAAAAGGGGCCGCTGTGCGGCCCCTTTATGACTCAGTGATGCTCGCGCGTCGCGCGGAATTTCACATCCGGCCAGCGCTCTTCCATCAGCGACAGGTTGACGCGAGTCGGCGCCAGGTAGGTCAGGTGACCGCCCCCGTCGATGGCCAGGTTCTCCATGGCCTTGTTCTGGAATTCCTCAAGCTTCTTCTTGTCGTCACAGCTGATCCAACGCGCCGACCACACGGTGATCGGCTCGTAGGCGCACTCCACCTTGTACTCTTCCTTCAGGCGGCTGGCGACCACGTCGAACTGCAGCACACCCACGGCGCCGAGGATGATGTCGTTGCTGCGCTCAGGGAAGAACACCTGGGTCGCGCCTTCCTCGGCCAGCTGTTGCAGGCCTTGGCGAAGCTGCTTGGATTTCAGCGGGTCTTTCAGGCGCACGCGGCGGAACAGTTCCGGGGCGAAGTGCGGAATACCGGTGAAGCCCAGCGCCTCGCCTTCGGTGAAGGTGTCGCCGATCTGGATGGTGCCGTGGTTGTGCAGGCCGATGATGTCGCCAGCGAAGGCTTCTTCCAGCTGCTCACGCTCGGAGGAGAAGAAGGTCAGGGCATCGCCGATGCGCAGGTCCTTGCCGGTGCGCACGTGACGCATCTTCATGCCCTTCTCGTACTTGCCCGAGCAGATGCGCATGAAGGCGATGCGGTCGCGGTGCTTGGGGTCCATGTTCGCCTGGATCTTGAACACGAAGCCTGTGAACTTCTCTTCCACCGGCTCCACAGTACGCTCGTGGGCCACACGGGGCAGCGGACGCGGCGCCCAGTCGACCACGGCGTCGAGCACATGGTCGACGCCGAAGTTGCCCAGCGCGGTACCGAAGAACACCGGGGTCAGCTGGCCGTTGATGAACTCGTCCTGGTCGAACTCATGGCAAGCGCCCTGTACCAGTTCGAGCTGCTCGAGGAAGCGATCGTATTCGTCACCCAGGTGCGCACGGGCTTCGTCGGAGTCGAGCTCCCCGCCAACGTCCCCGAACACCCGACACCTTCCGTGGACACCCCGCGCCAGGTGCTGTTCCTCGCCTACCCCGAGATGGGCCTGCTCGACCTGA
>NZ_JBNNVR010000137.1:0-10003 GCF_050280645.1 Pseudomonas sp. NPDC089554 | reverse complement strand
ACGCCTTCCCGTCGCCCTGGACGTCCCACCCTATGCCCCTCGACCTGCACGCCCTGTATCCCAGGCTGATCCACCTGCAAGTCGAGGCCGTACAGCTGGTACGCGCCTACGACGACGCCGACCTGGTGCAGGGCTACCCGGCCTACATCCGCCTGGCCAAGACCTTCGACGCCACCTCGGCCCTGCTGTTCGACGGCCTGGAGAACAAGGAATACGTGATCCAGTTCGTCATCCGCCCGCAAACCAAGGATGACCCGCGCCTGGCCAAGTTCATCGACATCTACCAACACTCGCCCGCCGTACGCGCCGCACTCGACAAGACCCACGGCACCCTTTACCAGGCCGGCTGGGAGGGCTGAGGTGAGCAGCGCCAGCGCCCTCAGGGCGCCCACCAGCCAGCCCGCGCCGCTGCCTGCCCGCGAGCAGGTGCTGCGCCCGGAGGTCTTTGAGGCCCACGTGCGCTTCATCGGCCTGGGCAAGACCTACCCCGGCCAGGGCCAACCGGCCTTGCAAGGCATCGACCTGAATATTCGTCGTGGCGAGATCTTCGGCATCATCGGCCGCAGTGGCGCGGGCAAGTCGTCGCTGCTGCGCACCATCAACCGCCTGGAACAGCCCAGCGAAGGCCGGGTGCTGATCGACCAGGTAGACATCGCGGCGTTCGACGAAGACCGCCTGGTACAGCTGCGTCGGCACATCGGCATGATCTTCCAGCACTTCAACCTGATGTCGGCCAAGACCGTGTGGCAGAACGTCGAGCTGCCGCTGAAAGTGGCCGGCGTGGCCAAGGCCGAGCGCCAGCACAAGGTGCGCGAGCTGCTGACGTTGGTGGGGCTGGAACACAAGCACCATGTCTACCCCGCACAGCTTTCCGGTGGCCAGAAGCAGCGCGTGGGCATTGCCCGGGCGCTGGTGCACGACCCGAAGATCCTGCTGTGTGACGAAGCCACCTCGGCGCTCGACCCGGAAACCACCGCCTCGATCTTGGAACTGCTGCGCGACATCAACCAGCGCTTGGGCCTGACCATCGTGCTGATTACCCACGAGATGGCTGTTATCCGCGATATCTGCCAGCGCGTGGTGGTGCTCGAACACGGGCAGGTGGTCGAACAGGGTGAGGTGTGGCAGGTGTTCGGCGCACAGCGCCACGAGGTCACCCGCACCCTGCTCGCACCGCTGCAAGCCAAGCTGCCTGCCGCGTTGCAGGCTAGCCTGCGCGCCAGCCCAGCCAGCCGTGACGCGGCCACTGTGTTGCGCCTGACGCGGTTGGGTGAACCTGAACTGTCCGAGTTGTTCGCAGACCTGGGTGGGCAGGTACGTCTTCTACAGGGCGGCGTGCAGACCATCGGCGAACGCGCCCTGGCACAGCTTGTACTGGCCGTGCGCGGCTCGTCGCTCGAAGGCCATCAACTGCTGGAACGCGCCCGACGCTGGGGCGATGACGTGGAGGTGCTGGGCTATGTGGACTGAACGCCTGCTACAAGGCCTGCTCGATACCCTGCTGATGGTCGGCGTATCGTCGCTGATCGCACTGCTGGCGGGCATTCCGATGGCGGTGCTGCTGGTCACCAGTGGCAAGGGCGGCATCTATGAAGCGCCGCTGCTCAACCGGGTGCTGGGCGCCTTCGTCAACCTGTTCCGCTCGATCCCGTTCCTGATCCTGATGGTCGCACTGATCCCCTTCACCCGCCTGGTGGTGGGCACCACCTATGGCGTGTGGGCCGCTGTGGTGCCGCTGACCATCGCTGCCACGCCGTTCTTCGCGCGCATTGCCGAGGTGAGCCTGCGTGAGGTCGACCATGGTTTGATCGAGGCCGCACAGGCCATGGGGTGCCGACGCTGGCACATCATCTGGCATGTGCTGCTGCCCGAGGCACTACCGGGGATTGTGGGCGGCTTCACCATCACCTTGGTGACTATGATCAACTCCTCGGCCATGGCCGGGGCGATCGGTGCGGGTGGGCTTGGTGATATTGCCTATCGCTATGGATACCAGCGGTTCGATAGCCAGATCATGCTGACAGTGATCGTCATGCTGGTGGCGTTGGTGGCGGTGATCCAGCTCGGCGGAGATCGGCTGGCCAAAGGCTTGAACAAGCGCTGAAACTTGCGCGGGTCGTGTAGGAGCGGGCTTGCCCGCGAATCAGGCACCGCGGTGTATGGCCATGGCTTCGCCCTGGTTCGCGGGCAAGCCCGCTCCTACAGGGTCCGTGTCGTGTTCGCGATCAGGGCCAATGCAGGTCAGAAGGCGGCACCGGCCGCCCGAACCAGTACCCCTGCCCCAGCTCGCACTGGTGTTCCAGCAGGAAGCGCGCCTGTTCGGCCTGCTCGATACCCTCGGCATGCACCTGCATGCCCATGCTGCGGGCCAGCGCGATGATGACCCGGACGATGGCCACATCGTCCTCATCGAGCGGCAACCCAGCCACGAAACCCTGGTCGATCTTCAGCTTCTGCACCGGCAGGCGCTTGAGCCGCAGCAACGATGAATAGCCCGTGCCGAAATCGTCGATCGCCAGCCGCAGACCCAGTTCGCGCAAGCGGTGCAGTTGCTCCAGCGCCACCTCCGGGTCGTCCATCACTGCGCTTTCGGTGACTTCCAGCTCCAGTAAGGCAGGGTCCAAGCCGGTCTCGTGCAGCACCTGGGCCACCTGTGGATAAAGGTCACGCTGGCCGAACAGGCGGCTGGACACATTCACCGCGACGAACTCAAGCCCCCGCCCTTCGGCCTGCCACTGCACCATCTGCCCGCACGCCTGGCGCAGCACCCAGGTATCGATCTCGGCAATCAGACCGGTACGCTCGGCAACAGGGATGAACTCCCCCGGCGGCACCAGGCCGCGTTGCGGATGCTGCCAACGCACTAGCGCTTCTACGCCGACCATGCGCGAGCTGAACAGGTCATACACCGGCTGGAAGAACACCCGCAGCTCGTCCTGCTCCAGTGCCCGACGCAGCTCGCCAGCGGTCTCGACGCGATGCTGGGCGTGGGTGGTCAGTTCTTCGGTATACAGCGCATAGCAGGCGCGGCCATTGCCCTTGGCCTTGAACAAGGCCGCATCGGCGTTGCGCAGCAGCTGCTCGGCGCCCAGGGCGTCGGCGGGGAACAGGCTGATACCCACGCTGGCGCTGATGAACAGGCGTTGCTCGTCCAAGTCGAACGGCTCGCGCAGGTGTTCGATGATCGATTGGGCCACCGAGGCGGCCTGGCCGACCTGCTGGCAGTTTTCCAGCAGCACGCCGAACTCGTCGCCGCCCAGGCGCGCCAGGGTCACGCCGCTGCCGAGCAATTCACGCAAACGCTCGCCCACATGCTTGAGCAACTGGTCGCCCAGGGTGTGGCCCAGGCCATCGTTGATGCTCTGGAAGTGGTCGAGGTCCAGCAGCAGCAGGGCACAGCCACGCTTGTTGGCCTGTGCCGACGCCAGCGCCTGCTCGGCACGGTCGTTGAACAGCAGGCGGTTGGGCAGGCCGGTCAGCGGGTCGTGATGGGCGACGTAGGCCAGTTCCTGCTCGGTGTGCTTGATGGCGCTGATATCGCTGAACACTGCCACGTAGTGGCTGAGTTCGCCCTGCTCATCGCGAATGCTGCGGATGGTCTGCCATTGCGGGTAGATCTCGCCGCTTTTGCGGCGGTTCCAGATCTCTCCGCTCCACTCGCCCTGGTTGTCCAGCGCGGCGTAGATCTGCTGGTAGAACGACGCGCCATGGCGGCCGGACTTGAACTTGTTCGGGCGCTGGCCCAGCACTTCGTCCTGCTGATAGCCGGTGATGCGCATGAACGCGCGGTTGACGTGCACGATCAAGCCGTCGCGGTCGGTCACCAGCACGCCCTCGAGGGTGCAGTCGAACACCGCTGCGGCCATGCGCAGGCGCTCGCGGTCCTCGTTGCGCAGGCGCGCGCCGACGCCGATGAAACTCAGCAGACGGGCGCGGGAGAAGAAAATCAGTGCAGTGCTGAGCAATACCCAGACCACCACGTTGATCTGCCGACCGACGGTCAGCGCCAGCGGGTCGTCGGTCATGCCCCGCAATACACCCTCGGACAGCGCCAGCCAGAGGACCGAAAGCACCAGGTAGAGCGCAGCCATGCGCAGGGCGTCGCGTGCGGAGACAGACATGTCGGGTGGGTAAGCCCCTGAAAAATGATGGGGCATTATAAAGGCTGAAACATCCCGTGACTTCCTATCAAAAAGGGCGACTGGTTTTATTTCCCCGCCAATGGATAATCGGCCCCTGTTTCCTTGTTATCCCGAGGGTATTTGCCCCATGTGGTATTACGGTCTGCTCGACCTGTCGGCCTGGCAACTGGTCGGCGTCACCTTGCTGATGACCCACGTCACCATCATCAGCGTCACCCTGTACCTGCACCGCTACTCGGCCCACCGCGCCCTGGAGCTGAACGCAGGCCTCAAGCATTTCTTCCGCTTCTGGCTGTGGCTCACCACCGCGCAGAACACCCGCGAATGGACGGCGGTGCACCGCAAGCACCACGCCAAGTGCGAAACCCCCGACGACCCGCACAGCCCGGTACAAAAGGGCCTGGGCACAGTGCTGCGCAAGGGTGCGGAGCTGTACCGCGAAGAGGCACTGAACCCGGAGACCCTGCGCATCTACGGCAAGAACTGCCCGGAAGACTGGGTCGAGCGCAATGTCTATTCGCGCTTCAAGTACGCCGGTATCACCCTGATGGCGGTGATCGACCTGCTGCTGTTCGGCACCATCGGCATCACCATCTGGGCTATCCAGATGATGTGGATTCCATTCTGGGCCGCCGGCGTGGTCAACGGCCTGGGGCATGCGGTGGGATACCGCAATTTCGAATGCAAGGACGCCGCCACCAACCTGGTGCCCTGGGGCATCATCATTGGCGGCGAGGAGCTGCACAACAACCATCACACCTACCCCAACTCGGCCAAGCTCTCGGTCAAGCGCTGGGAATTCGACATGGGCTGGATGTGGATCCGCCTGCTGTCCATGCTGCGCCTGGCCAAGGTGCAGCGCGTAGCGCCCATCGCCCACCGGGTGGAGGGCAAGGCGCACCTGGACATGGACACCGCCATGGCCATCCTCAACAACCGCTTCCAGATCATGGCCCAGTACCGCAAGCTGGTGATCGGGCCACTGGTCAAGCAGGAGCTGGCACGGGTCGACGATGCCGTGAGCCACCGCTTCCGCCGCGCCAAGCGCTTGCTGTCGCGTGAAACCAGCCTGCTGGAGGAGCGCCACCACGTGCGTATCGAGTCGATGCTGGCGCACAGCCAGGCGTTGAAGACCATCTACGAGAAGCGCCTGGCCTTGCAGCAAATCTGGGCGCAGACCAGCGCCAACGGCCACGACATGCTGGCCGCCATCAAGGAGTGGGTACACGAAGCCGAGGCCAGCGGTATCCAGTCACTTCGTGACTTCGCCGCGCAACTCAAGACCTACTCCCTGCGCCCCACCGCCGCCTGACCGCCGTTGATCGGGCCGCCCCGCAATGGGGCGGCTCTTTCGGAACAATTGTCCCAATTCTCACTCGAAAGGATTAAATCGCCCGCGCGGCGGGTCGCCCTGTGCCCACGCGCTTTTCTGAAGAGATTCGTTCCGTGCACATGGCCAAGAATCCACCCGCCCCACTGTCTGCCTCCACGCCGCCCGAAGCGGCCCAGACCCTGCTCGCCCTGCTGCACGCCCAAGGTGAAGTGGCACGTCTGAGCGAGCGCGAGCAGCTCTACAGTTCCCTGCTCGACAGCGTTAACGCCGTGCTCTGGGCCTTCGACTGGGAAACCCGCCAAGTACTGTATGTAAGCCCGGCCTACGAACGTATCTTTGGCCGCCCGGCCAGCCTGGTACTCGCCGACTACAACGAATGGCGCGACGCGATCTACCCCGACGACCTCGAATACGCCGAACACAGCCTGGCCCAAGTGCTGCTCAAGGGCTCGGTAGAAGACCGCGAGTACCGCATCATCAATGCCATGGGTGAGGTGCGCTGGCTGAGCGACAAGTGCTTCATCAACCAGCAGCGCGAGGGAGACCGGGTAATCATCGTCGGCATCGCCGAGGACATCACCGAAAAGAAACAGCTCGAAGGCGAATTGCAGCGCTTGGCCACCACCGATGTGCTGACCCAGAGCAGCAACCGCCGGCACTTCTTCGATTGCGCCCAGGAAGCCTTCGACCGCGCACGGGAGGACGGCACGCCGATGTCGTTCCTGCTGCTGGATATCGACGACTTCAAGCAGGTCAACGACAGCTACGGCCACCAGGAAGGCGACCAGGTGCTGCAAAGCATCGCCGACAGTGGCAAGGCCGTGCTACGCCGTGGTGATTTGTTCGGGCGTATCGGCGGTGAGGAGTTTGCAGCGGTGTTCCCCGGTTGCACAGCGCAGGTGGCCGAGCAGATCGCCGAGCGCTTGCAGCGCGAGATCCAGCGGCTGAGCTTCACCCATGAACAGCAGACCTATGGCGTGACGGTCAGCCAGGGCCTGACTGGGCTCGAGGATGGTGACGAAGCGCTCGACAAGCTCTATGCCCGCGCCGATGCGGCAATGTACCGGGCCAAGCGCCAGGGCAAGAACCAGATCGTGCGGGGCTGAAACGCTGCCACAGAGCTTCAGTTTCGCTCATGCTGGCCTGGCTTCGGGGCTGCGCCTGTCTTGTACGCCATAACGAAAAATGCTCCGTATCTTTCGATACGGAGCATTTCCCTGAAAGGCCGGATAGATTGCTAGTTTCTACACAGTCTAAGCAGGCTGCTTTCGTCGTTTTGCCCAAGACGCACTCAAATGGTGGCTTTAGGATCAGCACCGAAACGGTTGGCCCCGGAGGTTCCTTCCTGGATCATGAAGATCAGGTTGACGATAGGCACCAGTAGCCACCAGCCGCTGTGGTTGCTGTCGTGCAGGCGGCGCACGGCGACTGCAATGCCGGGGAGGAGTACCACCAGGCTGAACAGGCTGCTTAGGAACTGTGGTGCGCCGACCAGGCCTTCGACGAAACCAATGAAGAATGAGATCAGGGTGCTGACCAGCAAGAACAACCAATATTCCTTGCGGCGCGCACGCCCCTGGAATGTGGCGTATTTCTTCATGACTTCGAAGAACACATTGCCGAAGGTTATCGGTGTATGGCTGAGGGCGGCATTAGTTGTGCCGACATCGGTGGCGAGTTGGGTAGCGCCACAACCTGGGCAGCTCGATGCGGTTTGATGAATTTCTTTGGCGCAGGCACGGCAGAACACCATGTTCATATGGTTTTCCCTCACAGTTGGTTAATTTGTCCACAATCCGATGAAACAAAGTAGTGCTACGCCAGACATGACTACGCCGGCGATGGCCAGGCCATTACCGGTTTTCTTCTGGCTTATGCTGATGGTGCCCGTGATAAGGCTGACGCTGGCGAAAAAGCTCAGGCCGAGCAGGGTTTCGCTATCCCATTCACTGTCATCGAACAATGAAAGGACGCAGATAATGCCCAGGATCAGAGACGTGATACCCAGCCACGGCGTTTGGCCACCGGTTGACTGTGTGTCGGGGGATTGTGCGAATTGAGGAGCGCCACATTGTGGGCAGGTATGTGCCGATTCGTGCAACTGATGTGCGCAACCGCGGCAAAAGACCATTGCCATTGAGAGTCCTTTCGAGCGTTCCACGAACGCATCTCTGATCGATGTTCCTTACCGCTCACGTGAGCAGCCTGCTGCCGGGGTTAACAAATATTTCATTGACGGCGAAAGCATGGCATCAACAGATTGCAGAAAAAACTGGACGCAAAAAAGGCGCCTCGCGGCGCCTTGATTAATGACTGGATGGTCAGAACTTCGCCATCTGACCGATCCGCGCACCCTATCGCTCACCAGCAGCAGGACGCGTCCGACCCACGCATAAGTAGGCAATTGCGTCGAGCCAGGGCTAATGCATCTAAGGTTGCGTCGGCGCCTCTCTGGAGTCGTCGTTCAGGACACCCGAGCTATCCGCATCGGCGACATTCTCCTGTGCGGCCTCGACCTCCTCTGACATCGGCGCCTCCTCCACAACCGGCTCAACCACCGCCGGCACTTCCTCCTCCTTGCGCAACCGCCGCAACTCCGGCAACCCCAGCTTCAACAGCCGAGCCGTCTTGCTGCTGGCAACCTTCTCCAAGCCCTGGCTCGCGGGTAGCCGCGATAACTGCCCCGCCAGGTTCATCGCCAGGATCTCCCGCGAATACACCCCGCCACCGAGCTGGTACACCGCCGCGATCAGCTCACGCAGCGACAGCGGCAGGCGCCAACGGGTGCGCAGGGCCGAGCCGAACGGCGCGCCGAACTCGTTGAGCGCGATTTGCACCTGGTCTTCGTCCAACTCGCCACCGGCCAGGCGCCACTCCTGCAAGCAACGCAGCACCGCCAGGTCGCCCAGGCAATGCAAGAGGCCCGCGCAATAGCAACGCTCTTCGTCCACCTCGAGCATGCGCGCCAGGGTGCGACCGATCTCGGCGGTGTGCAGCGAGAGGTCCCAGAAGTGGGTGGCTTGGCGCGCCAGCAACGGGTCGCTCAGGCGCGCACTGCGCTTGAGGGTCAGCCCCAGGATCAGGTTCATGCTCTGGGTACTGCCGAGCTTGTTCAGCGCTTGCAGCAAGGTTTGCACTGGTGCTTCGCGATGCAGGGCCGCACTGTTGGCAGCCGCGATGAGCACCGCCGTGATCTGCGGGTCGTTGCGCACCTCGGCTTCCAGCACCCGCAGGTCCAGGCCCTGGGGGTTGAGGGCGCGCTTGATCGCCACCTGCACATCAGCGAACAGCGGCCCGCCGTCGGCGGTGGCGCGGCGCTGTTCCAGGTAGGGGTGCAGTTGCATACCAGGTTGCAGCGGTGGCACCGGGCAGGCGACCTGCTCGCCCGCGCCCAGCAGCAGGTGCTCCAATCGTTTGCGCAGGCTCTCGATATTCAGCGGTTTGCTCAGGTACGCGGTGGGGTGCAGCGGCAGCGCTTCCTTCACGCTGGCGCTGTCGTTGCGCTCGCTCATGAGGATGAACGGCAGGCCGGGTTGGTCCTTCTTGCCGCGCACTTTGCGCAACAGATCGAGGCCATCGATGCCCGCCAGTTCGCGGGCGGCGATGATCAGGTCGGGTTTACTGGCCAGCTCGCTCATGGCTTGCGAGCCGTCGGCGCACACCTTTACCTGGGCATCGCAGCGTACGCTCAGCAGCATTTCACTGAGCATGTCACGCACCCAAGGGTCGCTTTCGGCAATCAATACAAGAGGAGGGGCGGCGTTTGCAGCGCTCATGGGGAAACTCCTGGTAATCCTTGACGTGCGGCCTGGGGCAGCGGTTCCAAGGCAAGTCCTGTCACAACGATAGCGCCGGCAATCGGCGTTGGGCATAAAAAAAAACCCGCCGAAGCGGGTTTTTTTTGAACTGCGTCACACTTTATCAGGCCAGTTCTGCGAAGCACTCTTCGATGATCGCCAGGCCCTTGTCCAGCAGCGCATCTTCGGCGGTCAGCGGAACGAGGATCCGCAGGACGTTGCCGTAGGTGCCGCACGACAGCAGGATCAGGCCCTTGTCACGCGCCTTGGCGACCACTTGGGCTACAGCGGCAGCGTTCGGGGTATGGGTGCCCTTCTCGAACACTTCCACGGCGATCATCGAGCCCAGGCCGCGAACATCACCGATGATCGGGTTGTTTTCCTGGATCTTGCGCAGGCCAGCGGTGAGGCGCTCGCCAACGGCCTTGCTGCGGTCCAGCAGTTTCTCTTCCTCGAACACCTGGATGACGGCCAATGCCGCGGCGCAGGCGATCGGGGAACCTGCATAGGTGCCGCCCAGGCCGCCCGGGGCGATGGCGTCCATGTACTCGGCCTTGCCGCACACACCAGCCAGCGGGAAGCCGCCAGCGATGGACTTGGCGAAGGTGGTCAGGTCAGGCGCGACGCACATCTGCTTGCCGAGCCAGGCGTGCCGCTGGACGCCGACGCGCTGGAAGACCTGTTCCACTTCCTTGGCCAGTACGACCTGCTCAGCGCGCAAGACGCCGCCC
>NZ_JBNNVR010000136.1:0-10065 GCF_050280645.1 Pseudomonas sp. NPDC089554 | reverse complement strand
GCACTAAACCCCACTGACTGAACTGACGCATTCGCGGGCAAGCCCGCTCCTACAAGGGCAGTAATTGTAGGAGCGGGCTTGCCCGCGAATGCGTTCTGAAGATCGCTACAAATGCACCGATCCTGTGCCCGATGCACCTCGGCAAGGCACAAATCCCCTCAAAAACTGGCAAAAGCGTCGCAAAACCACGTATTTCAAGGCTTCGCAAAGTTGGCACGCCGCCTGCAATAACCTAAGCAACTACCTTTTAGGGGGCCTCGGTACAGGCAGGCCGGGATAACCCCACTTTTATTCGCTGTAATGCCCGTTTCGGGGACCTTGGTACAGGCAGGCCAGGACACCCCTCTTTTATTCGCTGTAATGCCCGTTTTGGGGACCCAGGTACAGGCAGGCCAGGATATCCCCTCTTTTATTCGTGCAGCTTCACCTGCACACGCCACCCTCCGGCGTCCTCTGCGGCGTTCCACTCCCCCCGCAGGGGACGCGCGGCCAGCACCGTCAGCAACAACCCCCCATCACTGTTCTGCACCCGCCAGCTCGCAGGCTTGCCCTGCAAGGTCAACTGGCCGCGCTGCGCCTTGCCCTCGGCCTGGAACAGCAGCGCCACGGTGCCCTCCACGTTCTCGCCATGCAGCTGGGCTTCATCGCTGAACCACAGCTCAAGGCCATCCGGCACCACCTCGACACGCTCAAGCACGGGCGGCTCGGGGTTGGTCAAGCGGCCGATCATCAGCCCTACCAGCAGGCCCATGATCGCCATCGAGCCCAACACACGCGGCCAGGCCTTCGAACGCCGGTCGGGTTCGAGGTTAGAATGCTCGTCATCTTCGTGCTTGGAGCCGTGCATGTTTCACGTCATCCTCTTTCAACCGGAAATTCCACCGAATACCGGCAATATCATTCGGCTCTGTGCCAACAGCGGCTGCGACCTGCACCTGATCGAGCCGATCGGCTTCGAACTGGACGACAAGCGCCTGCGCCGCGCGGGCCTGGACTACCACGAGTATGCCACGCTCAAGCGCCACCAGAGCCTGGCCGGATGCCTGGAAAGCCTGGGCCAGCCCAGGCTGTTCGCCTTTACCACCAAAGGCTCGCATCCCTTCCATGAGGTGGCCTACCAACCGGGCGATGCCTTCCTGTTCGGCCCCGAAAGCCGCGGGCTGCCGGCCGAGGTACTGGAAGCCCTGCCCGCCGAACAACGCCTGCGCCTGCCAATGCGCCCAGGGTGTCGCAGCCTGAACCTGTCCAACACCGTGGCGGTGACGGTGTATGAGGCGTGGCGTCAGCAGGGGTTTGCCTGAGGCTTTGCCCGCTCAACAAAAAAGCGCCTGGAAAGGCGCTTTTTCATCACAACCGAACCGCTTACTGAACGGTCGGCAGCTCGCCGGCTTCCTGCATGCGCTGCATTTCTTGCGCGTACAGGGCGTCGAAGTTCACCGGCGACAGCATCAGCGCCGGGAACGAACCACGGGTCACCAGGCTGTCCAGGGTCTCACGGGCATACGGGAACAGGATGTTCGGGCAGAACGCACCGAGGGTGTGGCTCATCGAAGCGGCGTCGAGGTTGGAGATCAGGAAGATACCGGCCTGCTGCACTTCAGCGATGAAGGCAACTTCTTCACCGTTCTTCACGGTCACCGACAGGGTCAACACCACCTCGTGGAAGTCACCTTCCAGGGCCTTCTGCTTGGTGTTCAGGTCCAGGGCGACGCTCGGCTCCCACTGCTGGCGGAAGATCTGCGGGCTCTTCGGCGCCTCGAACGACAGGTCGCGCACATAGATGCGCTGCAGGGAGAATTGCGGGGAAGCTTCTTCGGCGGCTGCGCCGTTGTTCTGCTGGTCAGTCATGGCAGATCCTTTTCCTAATGATGTTCAAAGAGGCGTGAGTCAGGCCTTGAGCAGGGCGTCGAGCTTGCCCGAGCGCTCGAGGGCATAAAGGTCATCGCAACCCCCGACATGGGTTTCGCCGATCCAGATCTGCGGTACCGAGGTACGGCCAGCCTTCTGGACCATTTCGGCGCGAACCTGCGGCTTGCCGTCGACCTTGATTTCCTCGAAGGCCACGCCCTTGCTCTCGAGCAGGTGCTTGGCGCGCATGCAGTAGGGGCAATAGTCGCTGGAGTAGACGATGACGGGTTTCATGTCACTTCACCAAGGGCAGGTTGTCGGCTTTCCAGCTGGAAACGCCGCCGCTGAGCTTGGCAGCGGTGAAGCCAGCCTTGAGCAGGTCGCGGCAGACGCCACCAGACTGCTGGCCCATGCTGTCGACGATGATCAGGGTCTTGGCCTTGTGTTTTTCCAGTTCGGCCATGCGACCGGCAACTTTGTCCTGCGGAATGTTCAGCGCGCCGACGATGTGCCCGGCGGAGAATTCCTTGCTGGTGCGGATATCGATCACCACGCCGGTCTCGGCGTTGAGCAGCGCGGTCAGCTGGCCGCTGCTCAGGCTCTGGCCGCCACGACGAATTTCGTTGACCAGCAGCAGAATCAGCAGAACGAAGAAAATCGCAACCAGGATAAAGTGGTTTGTCGCAAATTGAATCAGGTTGGCAACCATCAGGGGTGTTCCAAGCGATTGAAAATGCCGGCCAGTATACACAGCCACCCAGGCCGGCCAAAGCCCGGTGGGCGGGCGCGAAAGTAGCGTTGTCGTACAGTACGCCCAGACACTTGTCGGGCGAACCCAGGAATATTCGCCGTCCGTGGCCGATTTGCCCTAAAATGCGTGTCTTTATCATCTTTGAACAACCGTGAGTTTGATTGATGACGAGCACGCCCAAGCCCCTGGTCCTGATCATCCTGGATGGTTTCGGTCACAGCGAAAGCCCCGAATACAACGCCATCTTCGCCGCCAACACACCGGTCTACGACCGCCTGCGCGCCACCCGGCCGCACGGCCTGATTTCCGGTTCCGGCATGGATGTCGGCCTGCCTGACGGGCAGATGGGCAACTCCGAGGTCGGCCATATGAACCTCGGCGCCGGGCGCGTGGTGTACCAGGACTTCACCCGGGTCACCAAGGCTATCCGCGATGGCGAGTTCTTCGAGAACCCCGTGCTCACCGGCGCGGTCGACAAGGCCGTCGGCGCCGGCAAGGCCGTGCATATCCTCGGCCTGCTTTCCGATGGCGGCGTGCACAGCCACCAGGACCACCTGATCGCCATGGCCGAGCTGGCCGCCAAGCGCGGCGCCGAGCACATCTACCTGCACGCCTTCCTCGATGGTCGCGACACCCCGCCGCGCAGCGCGCAGTCGTCCATCGAACTGCTGGACTCGACCTTCGCCAAGCTGGGCAAGGGCCGCATCGCCACCCTGATCGGCCGCTACTACGCGATGGACCGCGACAACCGCTGGGACCGCGTCAGCGCCGCCTACAACCTGATCGTCGACAGCACCGCCGAATTCACCGCTGCCACTGCCGTCGAAGGCCTGCAAGCGGCCTATGCGCGTGACGAGAGCGACGAATTCGTCAAGGCCACCCGCATCGGCGAGGCCGTACCGGTCGCCGACGGCGACGCGGTGATCTTCATGAACTTCCGCGCCGACCGCGCCCGCGAGCTGTCGCGGGTGTTCGTAGAGACCGAGTTCAACGAATTCCCCCGCGCCCGCCTGCCCAAGCTCGCCGCCTACATCGGCCTGACCCAGTACTCGGCGAAAATCCCGGCCCCGGCAGCATTCGCCCCGGCCAGCCTGAACAACGTGCTGGGCGAGTACCTGGCCAAGCACGGCAAGACCCAGCTGCGCATCGCCGAGACCGAAAAGTACGCCCACAACCGTTCTTCGACCCGCAAACCCACACCGACCGTGGCATTCCCTTCGAAGTGGTGCTCGCCGGCATCGACCAGGCACTCAAGGATGGCCGCCAACAACTGGGTATCAGCAGTGGGCTGATCCTCAGCTTCCTGCGCCACCTGAGCGAAGACGCGGCGCAGAACACCCTCGACCAGGCCCTGCCATTCCGTGATGCCTTCATCGCCGTCGGCCTGGACAGTTCCGAGCAAGGCCACCCGCCCAGCAAGTTCCAGCGTGTGTTCGATCGTGCCCGTGGCGAAGGCTTCCTGACCGTTGCCCACGCGGGCGAAGAAGGGCCGCCCGAGTACATCTGGGAAGCACTGGACCTGCTGAAGGTGCAGCGCATCGACCACGGCGTGCGCGCCATTGAGGACGAGCGCTTGATGCAGCGCATCATCGACGAGCAAATTCCGCTCACGGTCTGCCCACTGTCCAATATCAAGCTGTGCGTGTACGAGCACATGGGCCAGCACAATATTCTCGATATGCTTGAACGCGGGGTGAAGGTCACGGTCAACTCGGACGACCCCGCCTATTTCGGCGGTTATGTCACCGAGAACTTCCACGCGTTGCACACTCACCTGGGCATGACCGAAGCACAAGCCAGGCAGTTGGCGCAGAACAGCCTGGACGCGCGACTGGTCTCGCGCTAACCCACCTGCAAGGCCTGCACCCGGGCAATGCGATTGATGCTCTGGATACCCAGCGCGGATATCTGCAGCGCCCGACAGCCCTCCTGTTCACGAATCCACCCCGATTGCAGGAACAGCTTGAGCAAGGCCTGGCCAAGTGGCCCGCCAATGTGCGGCCCCTGGTCACTCCACTCATTGCAGTGGCACACCACGCAGCCGCTCTTGCGGCTTGGCGCCAATGCATCGATGTATACGCCCAGCGCCCCCAGCTCTCGCCGCCCCTCCTGGCTCACCGAGGGGCTGGCCTCGTCTCCCTCGAGCCAACCCGCAGCGACCAGACGATGGTAAAGGTCAACCGCCAACTCCCCACCAAGGTGGTTGCCGCACAGCCGGGCCCGGCGCATCGACAACGGCACCTCCAGTGGCTTGGAGCGTGAGGGCGCGCCGAGGTGGGCACCCAGTTGCACGCTGGCCAACGCCTCCACGGCCGCGCCCACTTCCGGTGTCGCCAGTCGAAAATAGCGCTTGCGCCCACGCGCCTCGAGCCTGAGCAGGCCAGCGGCCGAAAGCAGCGACAGGTGCGCACAGGCAGACGACGAGGTGACGCCGATGATCAGCGCAAGCTCATCGGCAGGACGGGCCGTTCCATCGATCAAGGCCCAGAGCATGGCACTTCGTTTTGGATCGGCCATGAGACCGGCGATCTGGCTGATGCTGTTAGCTGCTTTCATGTCGTTCATTCCCTGCAAAGTCAGTCTCGTTCCCGGCTGGCCAACCATGGCAACGCGCATAGGTGCAGCCTGCCTGGGTAACGCTGCCCCACCATCCATGGTCGCCGGGGGCAGTATAAGCCGCTGAAACCCGCGCGCCTTGGCCACGGCACGCGCACCCGCGCGCCTTCAGGGGCAGGTTCGCCAACCCTTCTCGAAAGACATGAAAATACAGATTGGAGGTATTTCCCCGTGAAACGCCCGCCAATAAAAGCGCTCAGCTCAAGCCTGGTGACGTCGGAGTGAAAAACATAGGAACAATGCCGACACGGCCCTTCACCAAGTAGCGCAAGGAAAAGCGAAGCTTCGTATCGCAGTCGGATGGGCGAAAGAGAATGACCGTCAGTCAGGACGTGGGGGCAGGCGATGGCGTGGACGAAGGGCGGCGCTACACTGGATCAGCGCTCGCCCACTGGAGGTTCTTCGCAATGAAGATTGTCGTCAGTACGTCGAAACGTAACCCCAATTGCCCCTGGCAGGTCCAGCTGGACCAGCATGTGGTGAGCTTTCGCAGCGAAGCCGAAGCGCGAGCGTTCGTCGCGCTTCTGGAAACCCGTTTGAAAGCCCCGCACATACTCAGGCAGGACGCTTGGGCGGCAGGCGTCCAGTCAACATCGCGACACTGACCACCAGCATGCCGCACAGGCTCAGCACCAGGGTCATGGGCACGGCACTGCCGTCGTGCAGCACACCCACCAAGGCAGCAGCACCGGCAGCCACACTGAACTGCAGGCAGCCCATCAACGCCGAGGCGCTGCCCGCGCGGGTGCCTTGGCCACTCATGGCACAGGCCGCCGCGTTGGGCATGATGCAACCCAGGCTGGCGATGCATACGAACAGCGGCACCAGCAGTGGCCAAAGCTGCGAGGGCCGCATCAGCGCCACCAGCAGCAGCACCAGCGCAGCCACAAGGTATACCCACACCGCGCGCGACAGCAGCAAGGCCGGGCCGTGGCGGGTCAACAGCCGCGCGTTGAGCTGGGCAACCAGGATGAACCCTGCGGCGTTGGTCCCGAATAGCCACCCATAGTGCTCGGGTGGTACGCCATAGAGCTTGATGAAGACGAACGGAGAGCCCGCGATGTAGGCAAACATGCCGGCGATCGCGACACCACCGGTCAATGCATGGCCGATGAACAGGCGGTCGCCGAGCAGGTTGAGGTATTGGCGCAGCGCACCCGACAAGGGTTGACGCGGGATATGCGCCGGCAGGCTTTCCGGCAAGCCTAGGCTGACTGCCAGCAGGCAGCCGGCGCTGAACAGGCTCAAGACCAGGAAAATCGCCTGCCAGCCCGTCACGTTCACCAGCACGCCACCGAGCATGGGCGCCAGAATCGGCGCCAGGCCCATCACCAGCATCAGTTGCGAAAACACCTTGGCCGAGGCCACCGCATCGCATTTGTCACTGACGATCGCCCGCGACAGCACCATGCCCGCGCAGCCGCCCAGTGCCTGAACGAAACGCGCCAACACCAGCGCATCGAGGCTTGGCGCATAGGCGCAGGCCAACGACGCCAAGGTGAACAACGCCACGCCGAACAGCAGCGGCTTGCGTCGACCAAAACGGTCCGCTACCGGCCCGTAGGCCAGTTGGCCGATGGACAGCCCGAGGAAATACGCCGCCAGGGTGGTCTGGATATGTTTTTCATCAGTGGCGAAGGCATGTGCCATCGCCGGGAAAGCAGGTAGATAGAAATCGATGGCCAGCGGCGCGAAGGCCGACAGCGCGCCGAGAATCAACAGGGTTCGCAGGTTCATCGGGAATCCATAGCAGGCTAAGCAATACGTTAGTCTACCTGCACCCGGCCGCTCTGGCTGAAAAGCTTTGTAATAACTCCAGGTTGAAAGGCAAGCGCGCTCAGGCCAGCTCGGCCTGGTAGCCCTCCTCGCGGATCGCCGCCAACAGCTGTGCGGCGGCCAGGGCGCTGTCCACCCGCACCTGCCCCTGCGCCAAGTCCACCTCCACCCGCGCCGTCGTATCCTGCTCCTGTACCGCACGGGTCACGGCCTTTACACAGTGCCCACAGGCCATGCCTTGAACGTTGAATACTTGCATGGAACGCACTCCTTCAATGGTTTGCCGCGAGTTTCAAGCTTGCCATCAGGTCAAGGTCAAGTTCTGCGTGAAACGGCCGGGCTGGAAATCCGCGCGCCGCTCGGCCAAGCTGCGAGTCTGAAGATTTTCAAGCAGGAGACGTTTCATGGTCAGGGCAGCATTGAGCCTCGTGGGGCTGCTGGGTGCACTGGCGGTCGTGCCACCCGCCAGCGCCGAGGGCAACTCGGACTTCAGCGTGTTGATTATTTCCCGCGAGCGCCTGGAAGTGGCGACCACGTGCGAAATCGGCATCTACCTCAACGACCAGCTCTCTGGCCGGTTGTTCCAGGAGCAATCCACCTCGTTCAACCTGCCGCCAGGCCCGGTGGACGTGCGCCTGCGCCTGTTGCCGGGGCAAGTGCCAGGGTGTGCCAATGGCATCGAGAACCAACGCAATACACGCCTCACCCTGCAAGCGGGGCAAATCAGCAAGTACCGCATTGCCTTGAGCCAGCACGGCCTGCAATTGCAGCGGGCCGACCTGGGCTATTGACCTTGCCCACATGGCAAGGTTGAAGCTGCAGGCCTGATTCAAGGAGCAGAGCCATGTCAGCAGCCATCACCTTCAACCTGCCTATTGCCGGCATGACCTGCACCAGTTGCGCCGGTCGTGTCGAGCGTGCCTTGGGCAAGGTCCCCGGCGCCGAGCAGGTCAGTGTCAACCTGGCCACCGAGCAAGCCCATGTCCAGGCACCCGGCGACAGCCTGCCAGCGCTGGTCGAGGCCGTACGCCGGGCGGGCTACGCCGTGCCGACGCGCAACCTCGAACTGCACATTGGCGGCATGACCTGCGCCAGCTGTGCCGGGCGTGTAGAACGGGCGCTGGGCAAGCTGCCGGGGGTCGAGCAAGTGGCTGTCAACCTGGCCAGCGAGCGCGCTCACCTTCAGGTGCTCGAAAGCGTTGCCAACGAGACGCTGATCGCCGCTGTGGAAAAGGCCGGCTACAGCGCAACCCTCCCTCGCACGGCCCAGGACGAACAGTCCGACAGCATGCGCCGTCTGCGCAACGAGCGCCTGGCGGTCGTGGCCGCCCTGCTGCTGGCCCTGCCACTGGTGCTGCCGATGCTGGTACAACCCTTCGGGCTGCACTGGATGCTGCCGGCCTGGGCGCAGTTCGTGCTGGCGACGCCAGTGCAGTTCATCCTCGGCGCCCGCTTCTACAAGGCAGCCTGGAAAGCCGTGCGTGCCGGGGCAGGCAACATGGACCTGCTGGTAGCACTAGGCACCAGCGCGGGCTACGGCCTGAGCCTTTATGAATGGGCCAAGGCCCATGTCGGCATGGCGCCACACCTGTACTTCGAAGCCTCGGCGGTGGTCATCGCCCTGGTGCTGCTGGGCAAGTACCTGGAAAGTCGCGCCAAACGCCAGACCGCCAGCGCCATTCGTGCCCTGGAAGCCCTGCGCCCGGAGCGTGCCCTGCGCGTGGTCGATGATCATGAAGAAGATGTCGCCATCAGCCAGTTGCGCCTGGGTGACCTGGTGCGGGTCAAGCCTGGTGAGCGCTTCCCGGTGGATGGCGAGGTACTTGAAGGCAGCAGCCATGCCGATGAGGCGCTGATCAGCGGTGAAAGCCTACCGGTGCCAAAGCAGCCGGGCGACAAGGTCACCGGCGGTGCGATCAATGGCGAAGGACGCCTGCTGGTACGCACCCAGGCCCTGGGTACCGAGACCGTCCTGGCGCGGATCATCCGCCTGGTGGAAGACGCCCAGGCGGCCAAGGCGCCGATCCAGAAGCTGGTGGACCGGGTCAGTCAGGTGTTCGTGCCCGCGGTGCTGGTCGTGGCGCTGCTGACCCTGCTGGGCTGGTGGTTGGCAGGCGCCCCGCTGGAAACCGCGCTCATCAATGCCGTCGCCGTGCTGGTGATCGCCTGCCCATGTGCCCTGGGCCTGGCCACGCCTGCGGCGATCATGGCGGGTACCGGCGTGGCCGCACGCCACGGCATCCTGATCAAGGACGCCGAAGCGCTGGAACGCGCCCATGCGGTCAACCGGGTGGTGTTCGACAAGACCGGCACCCTCACCTCCGGCAGCCCGCGCATCGTTCACAGCCAGGCACTGAACGGCACACCGGACGACCTGCTGCGCCTGGCCGCCGCCCTGCAACGTGGCAGCGAGCACCCACTGGCCAAGGCCGTGCTGGACGCAGCCGCGCAGCAGCAACTGCTCATTCCCACGGTGAGCGACAGCCAGTCGCTGACCGGCCGAGGCATTGCCGGCACTGTCGAGGGCCGCGAACTGGCCCTGGGCAACCGCCGCCTGCTCGATGAAAGCAACCTGGTGCCCGGTGCCCTGGTCGAACAGGCCCAAGCCTGGGAAGCCGAAGGCCGCACTTTGTCGTGGTTGCTCGAGCGCGCACCACAACCTCAAGTGCTTGGTTTGTTCGCCTTTGGCGACAGCCTCAAGCCCGGCGCAGAATCCGCCATCGCGGCCCTGCACGCCCGAGGCATCAGCAGCCACCTGCTGACCGGCGACAACCGCGGCAGCGCCATGGTGGTGGCCGAGGCCCTGGCCATCGACGACGTACACGCCGAAGTGCTGCCCGCCGACAAGGCCGCCACTGTCACGGCGCTCAAGCGTGATGGCGTGGTGGCCATGGTCGGCGACGGCATCAACGACGCCCCCGCCCTGGCCGCCGCCGATATTGGCATTGCCATGGGCGGCGGCACCGACGTGGCCATGCAGGCCGCCGGCATCACCCTGATGCGCGGCGACCCGCGCCTGGTGCCGGCCGCCCTGGAGATCAGCCGCAAGACCTACGCGAAAATCCGCCAAAACC